>JAJDDS010000505.1 GCA_029260195.1 Phycisphaerae bacterium | reverse complement strand
GGAAAGAGAAACTCCTCAAACCCGAACACGGCATCCCCTTCTTCCCGGTCCACGTCGCCAAAGAGGGCGTCGTGGCCGTGCTGCTCGTCGCGGTGCTTGTGACCCTGTCCGTCCTGTCGCCGTGGGAGATTGGCGAACCCGCCGACCCGCTCAGCACCCCCGAGCACATCAAGCCAGAGTGGTACTTCCTCCCCAGTTACCAACTGCTCAAGTACTTTGAGGGCGCCTACGGCGCGATCATCGGTATCTTCGCCTGCTCCGTTCCGTTCGCGCTGCTTCTGTTCTGGCCCTTCCTCGATCGTTCCCCCTATCGCGCCCCCAGAAAGCGCCCCATCGCCGTCGGCATCGGACTCGTCGGACTGCTCGCAGCCATGTTCTTCGGTATCCTGGGCCACTATTCCGAAACCGATCAGACCTTCTTCGGCAAGCGTTACCACATCGACCTACTCGGCTGGCCCCACGAAATCACCGACGAGGAAGGCGCCGACGACTTCGCCCCACATTAGATCGGGTTCAGTTAGTTCTGTGCTGCCTCAGTCGGAATTGGACATTCCCTGATCCGGGCTTAGCGTATCCCGGGGAAGGAAATGGCCATGAAGAACGGACGCAGGACGTTCACCGGTGAGGAGAAGATGGCGATTCTGCGGCGACACCTGGTGGAGAAGATGCCGGCGTCGGACGTGTGGAAGTCGATGCCGACGTTGTGCATGGTAGGCTCATTGGGTTGGGGGCACTGGGTTCGAAAACACCGCAAAACCGTGTCCCTACCTCAAGACCAGCCCTCCCGCACCCCGGCTCGACTGCCTGCTTCATAGCTTCACCGACCCACCTTCCCCGCCCCCATCACCGATCCACCTCACAACCACGCCCCGCGCCGCAGCGCGTCTCCCGGCCGTCCCGGCGCGTCTCCTCGATCTCTGCGCTCTCGGCGTTAATCCGTTTCTTCCGTCTTCCGTTTCTCGGTTTTCGACTTTCCCTCCGCCCATCGCAACCGAAGATCGCCACACTCCGCCATGACGCTAGAATCCCAAGCATGTCAAACACCCTCAATGAACTGACTCGCGCGCTGGCGCCCCTCGCGCAGCAAAACGACCACACCGGCGATTGGCCAATCGAATCCCTCGACGTCCTCACCCGCCACGGCTGTTGGCGTTGGATGATCCCCGCCGAATTCGGCGGCGACGGACTCAACCCCACACAACTCATCCAAGGCTACGAAGCCATCGCCAGAGGATGCATGAACACCACCCTCATCTTCACCCAGCACGACGCAGCTGTGGACCTGATCGTCACCGGCGACAACGAGGAGATGAAGGAGAGACTCTGTCCGCGCCTCGCGACCGGAGAATTGCTACTCACCGTCGGCATCAGCCAACTCACCACATCGCGACAAGGAGGTGAACCCGCCATGCGCGCCACATGGGACAGCCAACGTACGCGCTTCACCGGCGAGATGCCCTGGGCGACTTCGGCTGCCAAGGTCGACGCATTTGTAACTGGCGGCGTGATGGACGACGGACGCCAAATCCTCGCGTGCGTTCGAGCCGACACGCCCGGCATCACCGCCGGTCCGCCCATGAACGTGGCAGCCCTGCAAGCCACCTGGACTACGGCTGTACGCTGCGACAACGTCGTGGCTGAAACCGCCGACATCATCCGCGGCCCCATCAAAAGGGTGCTGGCAATCCGCGGAACCGTCCGCCCCATGGTGGTCAGCGCGACCGGCGTAGGACTGGCCGGCGCCATGCTCGATCTCATCCGCGATATCGCCCCAAAGCGCTCGCCCGAATTGCGGTCCTTCGCCGATCGCATCAGCCACCACTACGACCGAGTCCGCCGCGATCTCTACGCCGCGGCCGACGCACTCTCCGATCCATTAGCCGACACACCCTCATCCGTCATTCGCGCCAGTGTGAATGACCTGCTCGTCCGCCTAGCCACCGTGACCGTCACCATCGCCAAGGGCAGCGGCTACCTCAAGACCCACCCCGCGCAGAGACTGGCACGCGAGGCGCTGTTCTTTTTGGTCTGGTCCGCGCCGGATTCGGTTCAGGTCCAGACGCTGGAGCATCTGCTCGTTTGATTTCGCGGAATCGTCGGCCTACACGGGAACCGCGAGGACTGTGTGACATGCTGGGCACGCGTACGCCAGCCCGGCGGACCGCGCGGGCACCTGCATCGAACCGCCGCATTGCGTGCAGAACACCACCCGATATTCCTCGGCAACTCCGGGAACGCGCCGGCCTTCCGGCATCGGCGCCGCGACCGGACCAGCCACGAACGGCGGTGGCGGTCCGACGTTCGGCGTGCGACCGGGTGGAAGGTACACAGGTTCGTAAGCTTGCCGGTGGGAGCGAAACTCCCGGTTGGCTTCCTCCACCATGTCCGGGATCAGAAACGCGTCGATCACCCACCCGACCACGAACAATCCGCCCGTCAGGAACCACAGGATCCCGGTTCCGACACGCCCGCAGTAGAAGCGATGCACGCCCAAAAACCCGAAGAAAAGCCAGAGAAGATACGCCAACCCGGTCGATCTCACGGTCCACTACCTCCAACGCACCCCCGTTTGTGGATGCAACCCCGTATTCGAGATCGGCGGGTCAATATTTGGACCGATTGGGGTCAACTCCGCTCAAGCCGAGCGCGCGGATTCGATCAGGACACAAGGTTCAGAAGCCCCTGCGACACCTTGTACGACGTCCCATCCAGCGTGATATCAACGTCCGCCTTCTCGAGATCGAGGAAATAGCGAAAAACCGTACGCCTCGAACACTTCAGCCCGCTCCGCAACTGACTGATCGTCGCACCTTTCTGCATCAGACGGATCATCCGACACTGCCGCCCATACATCGACTTCTCACCGTCAAGGTGCTTCAGCAGGTTCTCAGCCGCCTTCTTCGCCGCGGCGTCCTTTGCGTAGAGCTTCGACTTGATCGCCGCACGCACCGCGGCATGCACGGCGTACATCTCCCGGAAGTCGGATCGTCTCAGTGCTTCTGCTGCCATCGTTCTTCTCCATGTTGTTGGAACCGCGAGCGCGCCACGACCGCACTTGCAGCGGCGTCCGCCACTCGCACAGCGGCGGCGCGAAACACACGGGGGCGATACCCCGTTCGCGTCGCGCTTGCACGAACCCGGTTGCGGTCTTAAGAATCAACATCGACATGCCTATTCACAACGTCGAATACCTGAATTGGGCCAAGACGCACAAACGCGCCCGATACGAACTGACACTCTCCGGCGTCACGCCCGTCACGCCCGACGAAGCCGGACTGACGCCGAACGCCTGGTCCCTTTTGGTCGAAGGCGCCTACGGACATCCCGAGTTGGTGGCGCTCATCGCCGACCGATACGGCGTCAGCGCCGACCGTGTACTCCCCGTCACCGGAACGAGCACCGCCAACTTCGTCGCCATCGCCTGCGCAGCCGAACCCGGCGAGCGCGTCGCCATCGAATCGCCCGCATACGAGCCGTTGATCCGCGCCGCCCAGTTCATGCGCCTCGATCTGGGGCGTTTCGAACGCGACTCCGAACACCGCTTCGCACCCCACCTCGAATCCATCGAACGCGAACTCCGACGCGGAGCACGCGCCGTCGTGATCAGCGATCTCCACAACCCAAGCGGATGCCACTGCCCCACCGAGACACTCCGCGCAGCAGCCAATCTCTGCGCGGCGGAAGAAGCCAAGCTGATCGTCGATGAGGTCTATCGTGACTTCGCCCATATCAATCGCGGCATCCCACGAACCACCGCCGCCACTCTCGGACCGCACGTGGTGACGACCAACTCGCTCACCAAAGTCTACGGCTTCGGAGGCCTGCGGGCCGGGTGGATCATCGCCGATCCCGAATTCATCACTCGCGCTGCAGCCGCTTTCGATCATCTCAGCGTCGACCTGCCCGCGCCATCCACGAGTGCAGCCATCTCGATCCTGCACCGAATCGATGAGTTCGCCTCGCGCGCGCGTGCCATACATCGTCACCGCTACCCGCTATTCTCGCAGTGGCTGACATCGCGTCAAGACCTGCGCGGGTACGGCAACGACGGCGCCGTATTCGCGTACGTGCGTTTGCCCAACGGCGTGCCGGGGGACACGTTCTGTCACTACCTGCGCCGCCACTTCGACACCCAGGTCGTCCCCGGTTCCTTTTTCGGCGACCCCCGTCACATCCGGATCGGTTTTGGAGCGCCGGAGGACGAGCTCACCGAGGGGCTGCGACGGATCGGACTTGCCCTCGACGCTTACACAACAAAGGCGGCGACAGGACCGTGAACCAGTCCTCCCGCCGCATCATTGTTGTATCCGCGCGCGGACCGCGCTGCGGCGTGTCTGCCCGCCCTATGGGCTCGCAGTCAGCGTAGCGCTGCACGTCGCCAGCGAAACAGGCTGCAACAGATCCATCGTCACGATTTCCGTTGTGAAGTCCATCGTCAGATCGTGCCCCCCATTCCCGAACGCCGTCACATTACTACCAGTGGCTACGTTTCCGTCGAATGCCAGGGCGATGTCGTCATTCCCATCAAACCCTCGGAGCACCAACGTCGTCCCGGTGTCGACCACAGAGACCATCCCATCGGCATCCTCGGCTGCACACACCCCGGAAAACAAGTACAGTCCGACAAACGCCGGCTCCACGACATCGCCCTCGCAGGCGTCCCCGACACCATTCCCATCTTCGTCAGCCTGGTCGGCGTTGGCGGTGTCGGGACAGTTGTCGCAGACGTTGCCGACGCCGTCGCCGTCACCATCTTTCTGGTCGGGATTGTCGTCATCGATACAGTTGTCGCACACATCGCCAAGCCCGTCGCCGTCGGAATCAGTCTGGTCCGGACTCGCGAAATCGGGGCAGTTGTCGCATTCATTCGGCCAGCCGTCGATGTCAGTGTCATTCTCCGAGTTGAGGAATGACGTGTGCTGTCCACCGGCACCACTGTCCAAACGGCCCTCCGCTTCTTCATTGAACGAGCATTCGAATCCGCCACCGCCGGAGCAGTCGACGCCGCCTTGGAAACAACTCGATGGAGCGACGGTAATGTTGTCCGTCACGCCATCGCAGTCCGCGTCGATCTCCAGGCCTTCGGTCACACGGACGATTCCATCGTCTGCGGGATCGTATCCACCCGGCCCGTCAATAAGCGTCCAGGCGTTGCCTTCTCCGCTGAGGTCAAGCCCTTCGCAGAGCTGCCCGGGCTCGCCGCAGTCGACGAACTGGCCTGCGCCCGTCGAGCGACGCGTGAACGTAAACCTCGGCAAGACCGGGATGTTCGAGTCAAAGGTGCCGCAGTCCTCCTCATCGAGCGTGATGGTCATGCGTCCAGTCTGTTGCGAGAAGGACGAAAGGCAGACGGCAATGTCCCAGTCCTCGGGACTCTGGCCGTCATTGAACGTGACGGTAATGGGCTCGACGCTGACCAGACTCAGTGCGACGATCTCCACATCGACGGTGATGGAGTCGCCGACGTCCGTCGGGCAGAGATCGGACTGGCGACGCACGATGGTGTCAGCCGGTCCAAGACTGCCCCCGCCGAACGGTGCGCCTTGTAGGTCGACAGTTCCGGTAAACGGGTCGGAGCCTGTTCCGAAGAAGTCAGCGGGCAGAGGAGTGTCAAGGAACGAATAGCTAGTCGCGCTACCGGGGGGAGTGGTCCAGAGATCGTCGGCTGGGGTGTCCGATCCCGGCGTCCCGCCGCCGCCGTTTGTGTTCGTGTTGACGTTAGTATTGGTGTTGTCATTGCTCGGCTCGTTGTCATTGGCGTTGCCACCCGTTTCGTCAAGGGGGCAACCCGCTGCCAGAGCTAGCGACAATGCCGCGACAGTCGTAACGACCACTCGAATACCATTTGAACGATGCATGAAGATTCTCCCGGTTACCTGAATCACGCCGCCCGAACCTCGGGTATGATACGGTCCAACCGACCCGTCAAGCCGCCGGCACGCCACCGACTCAGCCTGTCATTTCATTCTGAGACCCGCGGGATACGAGTGACAGGTCGCGTCACCGAAACCGCGCCAATGACGACATGCTCACTCCCGCCCGCGCGCCTGTCAAGCGATATCTCGTACGCGCGGAAACTCGCGTCAGCGAACGCTGTGGTCTGGCCACGGGATATCTGCCGCGACCGCGGGATGTCGACCACGCGTCCGCGTCACCCGCCAGTAAAACGGGCGCCCCAACGGCAGCGGCGAAATCGGCCAGACATGCCCGACCCGGTTCGCAAGCACGATCGGCGTGTGAACGCCGTCAAGATGACGATCGATGCACGCCAGAACAGCCGACGTAACATCCCGTCCGCGAGCCCGGAAACGACCGAACACAATCCCCTCATATCGCCCCAACCAACCGCCCAAACTGAGATGCGACAACAGCCGATCAACGCGATCGGGCGTCTCGCGAATGTCCTCGAGCAGCAACCACCGCCCATCTGGACACAGTGCCTCCGCATACCGCGAAGACAGCAGTGGCACCATCGTCGTCAAGTTGCCCCCGACCAGTGTGACCGGGTGGGACGAGTCGACTCGTCCGCGCACCCATCGTCCGGTCACCTTCCGCGCACTCCCGCCGCCGTCGAGGATCGACACGACGTCGCGAAAGAAATCACCAAACGCCTCGCGGAACCGGCTTCGCGCCCACTTTCGCGCGAACCCCGCCACGTCGGCGCCGTCGACGGGACCACCCTTGAGTCTCTTGACGTGGCGTGTGGCGTACTCGGTCATCCCGGACAACAAGAACCCCGGGCAAAGATCGTGATACGCGAACACCCTTGGGTACCGAGCAGCCAAATTGAGCAGCGGCGTCAACTCGCTGAACCCGAATAACGCGATCGGCGTCCGCCGGAGCGCAAGCACCTCGAAGTCCACCCGCGCCAGTATCCGCGTCAACCACGCTCCGCCGCGTACCGCCACCGCCGCCGCGACGCGATCGTCGCCGAACGTGCGCTCAATCTCCAGCGCGCGCGCGGCGTCATCCCCTCGCCCGCCGCGCAGATCGTCCTCGACGGCTTCG
>JAJDDS010000504.1 GCA_029260195.1 Phycisphaerae bacterium | reverse complement strand
CTTAACGGCGTCGGAGTACGAACGCCTCCGCGCGGTTGCCGTTGCGGATCTTCGCGCGGAACCATCACGCGACCCATGAGGCGTCCGCCGCGCACTGCTTCAGGATGCACCCTAATCCTGACGATAGAAATGGCCTGCCGGCTCCGATGCGCCGGCGAGCGCGAATCCAAGGGGTTGACAGGAGCCGACGATGGCGACGGGACGTAGTGGAGGAAACGGCGGCGGATCGCGCACGCGGCGTTCGAGCACTTGCAGCTTCTGCGGCAAGAGTCGTCGTGACGTCGGCCCGATGGTTGAGGGTCCGAAGGACGTCTATATATGTAAGGCGTGCGTCGAACTCTGCCACAACATCATTCGCCAGGAGATGCGCAAAAGCTCCACCGCCCGGGCGGTCGTCGGCAGCTCGCCCACTCCGCGACAGAGCAAGGAGTTCCTCGATCAGTACGTCATCGCCCAGGATCGCGCCAAGCGCGCCCTCGCGGTCGCCGTCCACAATCACTACAAACGCCTCGCCCATCGCGACCAGGGTGGCGACGATATCGAACTCGACAAATCCAACATCCTCATGGTCGGACCCACCGGCTGTGGGAAGACGCTTATCGCCCGAACGCTCGCGAGAATCCTCAACGTCCCCTTCGCCATCGCCGACGCCACCACGCTGACCGAAGCCGGCTACGTCGGCGAGGACGTCGAGAACATTCTCCTCCGCCTCCTGCAAGCGGCTGAATACGACCTCGACCTCGCCCAGCGCGGAATCATCTACATCGACGAGATCGACAAGATCGGTCGCACGACGCAGAACGTCAGCATCACGCGCGACGTCTCCGGCGAGGGCGTCCAGCAAGCCTTACTCAAAATGCTCGAAGGCACCTTTTCCAACGTCCCCCCCCAGGGCGGACGCAAGCACCCCGAGCAGCAGTACATTCAGATGGACACCACGAACATCCTGTTCATCTGCGGCGGAACCTTCAACGGAATCGTCGACATCATCAAACGCCGCGTCGGAAAGAGCGCCATCGGCTTCGCCAACGAGGGCGCCGAGCAGCCCAAGGCTCAGCAGATCGCCGACCTCTTGCGGCAAGTCACCCCCGACGACCTGATCGAGTACGGCATGATCCCCGAGCTTGTCGGGCGATTGCCCGTCATCACCAGTCTCGAGCCGTTGACCGTCGACACCATGATCGAGATTCTCACGACCCCGAAGAACGCGCTCGTCCGCCAATTCCAGAAGTTCTTCGAATTTGAAGGATGTCAACTCGACTTCACCAAGAGCGCGCTGCGCGTCATCGCCGAGAGAGCCATCGAGCGCGAAACCGGTGCGCGCGCTCTCCGCGCCGTCATGGAGGAGTTCATGATCGACGTCATGTACGAACTCCCCGAGCAGGCCAAGTCTGGGAAGTGGGTCGTCACTCCCGCAGTCGTCGAGGGCAGACAGAACCTGTTCTCACCCAAGAACAAACGCCGCCGCGAATCCGCCTGACCGTCCACGGGTCTGAAAAAACACCGAGCGTCCGAGAATACGTCAACGCGCGGCGAATCGCGTATGTCCCCACCGGGCGCAACGGGTCTGCCTGAAGAGATGCGTCCAATGGACCGATAGGCGCCAGGGGACGTGGGCGGTGACGAAGCCGATCACGATCGCTTCGAAGGACGCTCTTGGGGATGCGATATGGCGGCTACTTTTCAATGCCCAAATCTTACATGCCGCGCCGTGCTGCGGGTGCCAGAGAAAGTACGCGGCAAGAGTATTCGCTGCGGAAAGTGCGGCCTGACGTTTGTCGTGCCATCCTCCCCGCCGCCGCCGAAGCCCGACCCCGCCGGAAAGCCTCAAAAGTAGACACACTCCCTCAAGCGACCGCGCCCCATCGCGATCGATAAGAGGACGTCTCACCAAAGAGTACGACCCCGATTGCCGGGGGCGTCGGCTTCGCGTGTCCGCGGGGACCGAAGGCTACCGGTGTTCGGGAACCAGCACGATCAAGCCTGCGGCGCGCATCGTTCGCTCGACTGCGCCCGCCCGACCCGCAACCACACGCAGATACAACATCGGTTCGTCTCCGTCCGCACGCATCGAGGAAACCACCGCGCTGGTGACGTCGCACTGGCACGCCTTCAGTGCCGAGAACGCCTGTGAGAGATCGTCGCAGAGGTTCGGCAACGCTATCTCGAGTCGGCTTCCGTCGCGGTCCAGACCGAGCACTTTTCGAAAAGCCTCCAGCACGTCGCGCCGTGTGATAATCCCCACCACGTGGTTCTTCTCCATCACCGGCAGCGCGTTGAACGAGCCGACGCACAAGACACCGAGCGCCCGGTCGAGCGTTGCGCCCAGCGGGATCGTCGTCGGATTCGCCGTCATCACCTCCGACACATACAATTCGTCATCCAGCTTCCGGTCGAACCCAATGGCTGAACGCACATCGCGATCCGAGATAATCCCGACCAGGCGATTCGATTCATCCATCACCGGAAGCTGATGAAAATCCCCTTCTCGGAGCAACGTTCGCGCCAGCGAGACGGGGTCTGATTCAACAACCGTCCGCGGATTGCGTGTCATCAATTCAGCCACAAACATAGCGATCTCGCACGCCCCACCCCGTCAGGCACTCAGCAGTGCCGCCAACGACGCGAGCTGGAATGGCTTCTCCAATCGCGGCGCCTCCACCGATCGTCTCGACGCGGGCGCGGGGGAGGTGACCGTCCGCACAACACGAACCCGTCCGTTTCGCGAACGGGCAAATGTCTCGATGGCATCGGCGCCCGCGCCGGGCAGGTCGTCAGCCACCACGATCGCATCCATCGGCTTCTCCTCGAGGAGCGCTCGCGCCGTGTCCGCCGATTCCGCAGCCACCACGGCGTATTCCCCGGCGAAATAAGCCGTGATCGACCAACGGGTCAACCGATCAGGCTCCACGATCATCATTCGGCGACGGTGTTCACAGTTCGAAGGCATCGATGCTTCGTCCTTCCCGCGCTATGGGACCAGCCTTCGCTGGCTGTCCCAGCCCGTTCTCATCGTCCCTCGCGTGTTGCACGCGCCATACCAACCCAATGACGAGCCGCCGACTTCAGTTCTCGCGGACGTCCGCGCGGGATGAGTCCCACAGCTCGTATCGCAACCGATTCGTGTGCTAGATGACACTTCCCTGCGCGATTTGCCCCATCGCCAGTTCGTCGATTTAAGAGTCAATCTTCCCGTCGTTGTTGTGCGAACGCACCAAAGCGCCGCTCCACGAAAAACGCGCGCGTCCTCCTCCATTACGCCACCTCGATCCGCGAGGACAGACACAACTCGACCGCTTGACGCAGTTCCAATCGATCCGTGTTGATGACAAGATCGAAACGGCAGGGATCATCCGCCGATCGTCCGAAGTGCCGCTCGACAAACCTCGCGCGTTCCGCTTCCGTCTCCGAGATCGCCTTGCGACTTTCCTCCGGCGATAGACCATGCTGGTCGGCGTAACGACGCACCCGGCTCTCGACCGGCGCAACCACACGCACGCGCGTACCCACGCCGCGCGGGAGAATCAAATCCGTCGCGCGCCCCACGAAGATTGCCGAACCGCCCCGGGCGATGCCCAAGACCGTCTCCGTCAGGCGGTGCATGTAGTCATTTCGAGGCCATTCGCTGTGAATCAGCGACCGCAGCATCTCCTCCAGCCATCCAACATCACGCTCATCCAACGAATGGTAGATCCGCTCGCGCAACGAGTCGTCGTCGGACATGCGGTGCAGAATCTCCTTGTCAAACGCCGGCCAACCCGTTCGTTCCGACAACAGCGTGGCCAGCCCCGATCCACCGGCGGCGACCATTCGCGAAACCGTGAAGAACGAACTGACGCCGGTCTCCGCAGATAACGGAGCGTCGCGTTGAGCTCGTGACAATTCCCAGTTCCGCATCTGACGCTCAACCACGCGGGAGGTATCGGACGCACCGCGAGATGTGATCCGTGACATGACCATCATCCTTAGCCCCAGACGTGTGCCCCTCCCAAGCACAATCCTGCAATTCCAGTGCCGCGCCGCCCCGCGCGTCCAGCCAATCATCGACAACGTCAATAGCGGCATATCACACAGCAATCGATGCCGCCCACCCCGGATCACAGAACACACCCGCCTTCGACCCGAAGATATCCGGTACGCACCGCCGGTCCGTCGGGCTTGGATGGCATGATTCTTGCTACATTGTTCACCGCAATGAATCTGGCGTGTCGGGCGGGCGCCCGTCGAAGCTCGGACCCACTTTTAGTTCCGGCGCGGGCGGGGGGGGAACGTCGCCGCTCATCCCGCCACGACGGCACCTCTGGGGAGATCATGTCATGACCGGGCGCGATGTGGCTGCATGGATCCGGGACGAGCACAAGATCGTCGCGCATCTGACGAACCAGGTGCGGTCGATCCTCGATAGCGACGTCGGCGACGATCGCGACCTTTGGCTCGACCAATTACGGCAGAACTTCGGACGCCTCCGCGCCCATCTCAAACAACACATGAAAGCCGAGGAGGTCGACGGGTTCATGGCACCCGTGCTCGAGCGCCGGCCGACACTCTCGCGCGAGGTCCAACACCTCAAAGACGAGCACGTGGAATTGCTTCGAATGCGCGACGAGATCTGGGAGGAGTTTGTCGCCGTCGTACCTCTCGACGACGAACGCGACAAAGACACCCGTCACCGCATTCAACATCTCATCTCAGCGCTCAAGCACCACGAGGAGCACGAGGAACTCCTGGTGACCTTCGTCTTCAGCCAGGACATTGGCACGCACGACTGACTTCCGCCGATTCCCGGCACCGAAGACGAACGCGGACCACCGCTACGCCCACGAACAGACTGCGCAGACCCCACGGATTTTCCGCCGCGCCGATCCACCCCGGGCGAATCTCTGTGGCCGGTAGCGTGCATATCTGAGCATAATCCGCGATTCACCTTGACGGTCGACGAAGAAGGCGTATACTTTGTTATACGAGGTATCACCATGAAACTTGACCGAGAGCTACTCAAAGGCGCCACCGAGACCATCGTCCTGGCCGCCCTCGACCGCCAGCCGCTGCACGGCTATCAACTCGTCGAGCACCTCCGGACCCAGAGCGAGGGAATCCTCGCGCTGGGAGAGGGCACGCTCTACCCACTACTCTACAAACTCGAAGCCAACGGTCTCGTCCGCGGACGATGGGAGAAGAGCGCCGGCGAACGGCGAAAGCGGGTCTATTCGCTGACCCGCAAGGGACATCGATGCTTGGCGGAACGCAGCGCACAGTGGGAGCAACTGGTGCGCGGCGTCACCCTGATCCTCGGAGGTAAGAGCTATGCGTAATCTCCCATCCGTCGACGAGTGGATTCGCGACGTGCTGTCCGGCAGTGGACTGCCCATGAATCAGCGAGCAGATATCGCCGACGAGTGGCGCGACCACCTGCTCGAGCGCATGGATACCAAACGTGCCAATGGAATGACACTCGATGACGCCGTTCGAACCGCGCTGGTCGATTTCGGAAACCCCGTGCAACTCCGACGGCAACTGCGGGGCGCGCAACGCGCCCGCGATCTTCGAAGCGCCCTGGCGAAAACGCGACCGATCGCCGCGTGGACGATCGGCGGCGCGCTGTGTGCCGGCGGCGTCGCAGCAATGTTCCTCCCCACTTCCGCGCCCGTCGCCCACCGTCTGATGGGTGGATGCGGCGCCTTCCTGGCGATCGCACTGTTTGCCATCGTACCCGCCTTCTTGGCGAGTCTCGTCGAGCTGCGCGTCGTCCGCTCGCAGCCCGTCGACGAATTCCACCCGCTCCGCAGCTTCGTCCGATGGAGTCTTGTCGTCGGCGCCTTCCTCACGGGAACCGCACTGTCCCCGATCGCCCTCGTCGGCTTGTGCGGGTACTTCGCGCCTGACAGCGTCTTTCTCTCCACCCTCCATCCGAATCCAGAGATCATGTATGGCGCGCCATGGCTTATCTGGCGTAACATCGCCGTCGCTGCCTGCGAAGTTCCCGTGCGCAGCTTCGTCATTCCAACGCTCATGATCCTCGCCGGCGCCTTCGCGATCACACTCTACGAGCGGTCACGCTGCGTGGATACGCCGCCCGATGACGAGCCGAGGACTTCAGTCCCCGCGGACGTCCGCGCGGGATGAATCCCGCGGCTTGATATCGGCGCCACAGGGCGAAACGCAACTTGGAACGCTGCCCAGTCGCGGACGTCCACATCACCGTCCGTGTCGGCATCGAACGCAACCAGGCACGCCGGGACGCACGCCGGACGATCGGGATCGGGTGGAACATCCGCGCCTCCCGAACAATCGACAAACGCGGCGAAGTCGTTCAACGCAATCAGCCCGTCGCCGGTGAAATCCGACACGCCGACACAAGCGTCGCCGACACCGTTACCGTCGCAGTCATCCTGATTCGGGTTCGCGATCGCCGGGCAGTTGTCACACGGTGCCAGCAGCCCGTCCCCGTCCGAGTCGTCACCGGCGATCGCAAAAACATAGGCGGAGCCCGAGCTGTCACCGGCGTCATCATTCAGCCAAGCACCAATGGCGACCGTCTCACCGCTGAGAGACACCGATCGGCCAAACTCATCGAACGCGGCGGCGTCCGAGGCGACGATCTCGCCGCCTTCGATCCACACGCCTCCCTCGCGCCGAAACAGATACGCTGAGCCCGAAGCGCTTCCCCCGTCGTCAGTCAGCCAAGCGCCGACGAGAAGCGTCTCGCCCTCAGCGGACAGCGAGAATCCGAATTGATCCTCGGCGGCGGCATGTTTCGGCGTGAGCGCAACCTCCTGGTTCCACGTGCCGCCATTGTCGCGGTAAACGTAGACGGCGCCGGAGTTCGGTCCCGCACCGTCGTGGCGCGCAGCTCCGACAGCGACCAGGTCGCCGCTGACGCTGACCGCCTGTCCGAATTCATCGATCGCCGCAGCGTCGGACGCGGTCACCTTCCGCTCG
>JAJDDS010000503.1 GCA_029260195.1 Phycisphaerae bacterium | reverse complement strand
GCGGCGGCGCGGTAGTACGCACCGCATGGCGTCACGCTCGTCGACGCTGATCGCGGGGCGATCTGTGTTTCTTGCGAACTGTCGCGCGCCCACCAGTGCGGAACCGCGGGGTTGGGTCCGACACGAGGCAGGCGGTGGGTTCAATCCCCAGTCCCGGCGACCAACGTAAGCCACATCAACCGACGCGCAGCAAGTAAGCCTGCCCCCCTTCTCGGCTTTTTGATAGTGACAGGCACAAGGGACAGGGAGAACCCTCGCGCGCGATCGAGTTCTTGGACACCACGCGCCGGCGCAACGAGACACTCGTCACCCACCGCCGCCGCGTCGATGCACGCTTGGATGGTGGAAAAATCCTCCGGGACGTTGAGCGTCTCGGCTGGCGATATCCGCGCACAAACGAGAAGCGCCAGGACACATGGTCGCCCGAGGCTCGAACCGCCGATCGCTGCGAACGTCGTCGTGCGCGCCCGGAGTAACATCGCTACGGGGCTCCAGCGAACGCGAATTGAAGAGTCCGGAAGTCGGCGAAGTCCACGTCGCCGTCGGAATCCAAGTCGAACGGGTGACAACCGAAGGTTGATCCGCCGCCGGGGCCGGTGACGCAGGCGAGGTAGGCGTTGTAGTCGACGAGGTCGACGTCACCGTCGCCGTCGGAGTCGCCGGGGAGGCCGGTCAGGAGCACGGCGACGCCCTCGCTGATGGCGCTGATCCAGACGTTTCCGTACGGGTCGAAGGCGACGGCGCCGAGCTGGTAGTGCGGCACGGGCGTCTGCCCGTAGGGGAACACCGACCAGTTGTTGGCGTTAGCGGGATCGCCGTCGATCAGGGCGATGCCGGATGGGAACGGTGTGGTGGCTCCGAACTCATGGGCACTCAGGGCGACGAGTCCGTCGGAGCGGACGTCGACACCCTGGACCTGCATGGCGGGGAGAGGCGAGTTGTTGGTGTCGTGCAGGTCGAACGTCGTGCCGTCCCAGCGGACGAGTCCTTCGTTGGTTCCAAGCCACAGAGTATCATCGGGGCCGATCGCGAGGCAGGTCATTCCGCCAAGGTTGAAGAAGTAGTTGGGGTTTGGTTGCGTCGCGGTGGACCAGGTGTTTCCGTCCCACTTGTGGAGATTAAACCGACCGGCGATCCAGACGTTCCCCTGACTGTCGGCTTGCATCCCGGGCATGCTGTTGGGTTGGACGGGCTCGTGGATCCAAAGCTGTTGCTCGGTGTCGAAGTGGAAGACGGCCCCATACTTGGTGGCTGCGAAGAGGCGACCGGCGACGTCCTCGGCGAAGTAGGTGAAGAGGGTGACGCCCATGCCCGGGTTGTTCTCCCAGTTCCAGAAGCCGGTGAACTGATCGGCTTCCGAATCCCAGCGGGCGATTCCATTTCCGCCGAACCAGTGGGTGCCGTTGGAGTCTTGATAGGCGGTCCCCATGGGCTCGTTTCCGGCGAAGGGGTAGGGTTCGGCGCCGGCGTTGTGATTGCCCCAGTTGCGCCATTGTTGGCCGTCGAAACGTGACAGTCCGGCTTCGCCGGTGGCGACCCAGAAGTTGCCGTCGCGGTCGGTCTGCATGAGGTCGACGAAGTAGTCGGGGAGTCCGGAGTTGTAGGAGTTGTAGTCACGGACCCATGCGCCATTGGAGTAGAAGTGTCCGACGGCGCCTATGGTGCCGATCCAGAAGTCTTCTCCGTTGGGATCGGGTGTGATGTCGAAGACCTGATTCAATCCGGTAAGGAAGAAGGACCAGGTTTCGCCGGCATCGGTGGTTTTGCGGATGTTGCCGGACCAATCGCCGGTGTAGACCGCGCCGTCGGGTCCCAGTCCGAGGGATGTGGGGGTCGTGCCGATGGGGTAGATGGTGAATTGCGTATGGTCGAATTTCCAGAAGGCGTTTCCGCCGCCGACGCCGGCGCGGGTCCAGATGTTTCCGTCCAGGTCTTCCATGAGTTCGCCGAACCGGCCGGCGCTCGCGCCATGCAGGGTCCAGGCCTGGCCGTCGAACTCAGCCACACCGTTGAGGACGGTGTTGGCGACCCAGACGTGTCCCGCGTGATCGACGATGACATCGCTGAGCTGCACCCAGGGCAGTGGCCAGGGAAGCTCGGCGCCGACGTGGTAGCTCGTCCAGTTCTGGCCGTCGAACTCGAAGATGGCCGCGTTTGTGGTCTGCACGCCGGAGTTGTTGATCCAGACGTGTCCGTCGGCGTCGAGGTCGATGCTACGGATCTTGTTGTGAAGGAGCGGGGAGTTTCCGGTGTTGTAGACGGTCCAAGAGTCGCCGTTTTTCTTGACGAGTCCGCCGTCGGTGGCTATCCAGACGACGCCGTCGTTGGCGAACTCGATGTCGTTGACGAACGGGCTGGGAATGGGCGTTTCCCAGTTGGCGAGCGTGGTCCAGGTTTCGGTGTCACGGTCGAAGACGCCGAGTCCGCCTTCCTGCCAGAAGGGCCAGCGTGCGCCGACCCACAGACGCCCGTCCGGAGCGACACGGACGAAACGGACCAGTTCGCCGGGGACGCCGGTGTTGCTGGGTTTCAGGATTCGCCACTGGGGGTCGCCCGCGGCGGCTGTCGCGCAGAGCGTGGCGAGTGTCACCAAAAGGCACACCCGAGTGATGGCGTTTCTGTTCTTCACGTCGCACCTCCGAAATAGGTCTGAACTCTGGAACACGAGCGTTAACCGCAGTGGCACCGGGGGAATGTGGGATCTGCTCGCGGATGCGAACATCGGTCGAGGTATTGTCGGGCTGTCCACGTCTACGTCTCAAGTGCGTACTCGCTACCTGCACCCCAGACGCGACTGGCAGACCGCGTGCCCCATCGCGGGGCGGGGAGCGGTTTATCACACATTCGTAACTACTTGTTACAGCTATGGTTAAGTGTCATGCGGCGAACGACGTGGGGATGCGTGCGCTCGGGACATCGCGGTGACAGCGAACTGGCTCGCACTATTGGGGATATCACCCGGATGGAGCGGCCGGGGGGCGGCGGGAATCGACCGCGAAGTTGGTGGGATCGCGGGGGCGGTCGGAACAAAGCGGTCGGGAGTCTTGGTTTGGTGATGGATCGCGTTCGCGAGGCGGGCAAGCCCACCTTGTCGCCCAACTCCCACGCGACGAGTGAAACCGCCGTCACCCCGCGCTTGCCCAATCGGAGGACACATCTCCCGTTCCCGTCCCACCCGGACCCGCGATTCCGGGCGAGTACAGGGGCGCGCTGCGTTTCTCAGAAAAGCACAGATCACTCCGCGCGTTCTGAGGTTGTGGAGACGGACACCCAACGTATGCGCCGACCGAAGATCACACACGAGAAATGCCCGCTACGCCGCCGCGCGAAACGAACCCAAACTCGACCACCCCGCAACCGCCCCAATCCCCCCCCACAGCCCCAAGAGCCGCAATTCGCTCCCCGGTCACGCCATTTCCGTACCGCGCCAGTACCAAACGAACCCAACGCCCCCCTCCTCTATCTGTGCAGTCTGCATCATCTGTGGATACCCACTCTCCGTTCTCCGTTTTTCGGCTTCCGGCTTCCGGTTTTCGCCACCCCTTCGTCCCTCCGTCCC
>JAJDDS010000502.1 GCA_029260195.1 Phycisphaerae bacterium | reverse complement strand
CCGTCGCCGTCGGTCGCGTCCGTGCCGTCCGTCGCATCCGAGCCGTCCGTCGCATCCACTGCGTCCGTGCCGTCCGTCGCGTCGGCGCCGTCCGTCGCATCGGTCCCGTCACTGGCGTCGGTCGCGTCGGCTGCGTCGGTCGCGAACAGGGACGATTGCACCGTGGGCAAGTCGCGTCCTGTCACAACTTCGCTCGTACACGGAGATTTCGCCGTCAGGCACGGGCGTCAAGATTATCGTACGCGGCGACTTGCCATGCCATGGAAGTGGCAAACGTCGACTTGTCGACAGCTCCGATTGTGTCGCAGGCAAAGCGGCCGAGTTTGAGGCCTATCACCACGGACGCTACTTCGCTCTCACCGGGCACCGAATGGCCGGCATCCCGGGGTCAGTAATCGAGCGGCAGGCTGCACTCGCTAGGATCTTCCGCGAATTCTTCAGCGAGCCCGAGGACGCATGTCCTTCGCCTCGTCCAATTGCCGGGAATCTTCCACACGCTTCAGACGCCGAGTTGATCTTGCGCGCACGTCGTGCGAGGAACGGATTCCGCTTCAAAGAGCTTTATGACCGCGGCGATCTTGATATGTTCGCAGGCGACCACTCGCGCGCTGATCTGGCGCTGTGCAACTTGCTGGCCTTCTGGACAGGCGGCGATCCCGATCGCATCGACCATTTGTTCCGGGCATCAGCCCTAATGCGACCGAAGTGGGATGAAAAACGCGTCGCCGACGGGACCACGTACGGAGTCATGACGATTCGGAAGGCGTTAGGCTGACGCACCGCCAACTAGACTAGCCGCGGAGGGCTGCCACCCCCCGGTCGCGCGTTCATCGCTCCCCCCGGCCAACTCTGCCCCAGCGCAGCCCCAAACAGAACGATACGGTCTAATGGACCCACGCGGCGGAGAGGACATCGATCGTTGGCGCATGGCCGCAGAGGTGCATAATGTCACCTAACCCGGTTATCGGAGCGTGTCGGCATGCCCAAACTGAACGAGTACCTCACGGTCGGCCAAGCCGCGATCCACCTCGGCGTCTCGAAGGACACGCTGAGAAGGTGGGACAACGACGGAAAGCTGACGGCGCGGCGGCATCCGGTCACCGGATACAGGCTCTACCTCTCGAAGGAACTCGACGCCTTGCTGAGTAACGCGGACACGGCAGGGAAGTCTTCGGGTCGCAAACGCAAGAAGCGCGCCAAGCGGTGAGCGGGTTTCCCTTGCGCAGGTAGCATCGAGAATTGGACTTGAAAGGACGACATGGCTTTCTCGGCAGGCATGACAGTAAGATCGCGTGGGCAGCGCTGCGTCGTGTTGGATGCGCAACCCATCGTCGGTGGAGAGGCACCGTCCAATCGTCTTCGTCTCCGCGCCACGGAGGGGCCGCTTCGGGGTCAAGAATGGCCTGTTGTCGATACGCTCGAAGAGGTGACGCCCGACGAGTTGCCCGACCTGTCGCTGGAGCGGATCGGGCGCGACGCTCGCTTTCGCCTCTTGCATGAAGCCTTCCAGTTGACTCTCGCTCCGCCGCCAACAGCGTTGATCGCCGCTGGCCGCTCGCGCATCCATTTCCATATGTACCAGCAAATCCCGGCGCTGCGCATGCTGTCGCTGCCCCGCCCGCGCATCTTGAACGCCAGCGATGTCGGTCTCGGCAAGACCATCGAAACGGGCATCGCACTCCGCGAACTGATCTCCCGTCGTCGCGGAGGTCGCATTCTGATCGTCTGCCCGGCGGGGATCATGGAGCAGTGGCAGGAGGAGCTTGCCACCAAGTTCGGCCTCGACTTCCGAATCTTCGACCGCGATGGCGTCCACGAGGCGAAGAAGCAGATTGAACTCGGCGGCAACGCATGGGCGACCGAACCCCGGATCATCGCGTCCTTCGACTATCTCAAGCGGCGCGACGGCGTGTTCCGCGAAGTGCAGAACATCCGTTTCAATGTCATCGTGTGCGACGAGTGCCATCACCTCGCCCAGAACTTGCCCGGCGAACACGACATCTCGGATCGCCATCGCCTCGCGCAGTGGGTGTCGAAAGCCTGCGACGCGCTGTTGCTACTGTCGGCCACGCCACACTCCGGCTACGACAAGAGCTTCGCTTCGCTCCTCAACCTGTTGGAGCCGACCTTGGTGCCTGACATCAAGGCGATGCGTTACGGAAATTACTCTCGACACCTGATTCGGCACCTGAAACGGCACATCAAGAACTCGGACGGCTCCGACTTCTTCGTTCCGGCCAACCCATCCAAGCCGATTGCTGTCACGCTGACCGTGGAAGAGGCGGCGGTACATACCGCCGTAGCCAAGCAGGCTGGCGCACTGGACGAACAGGCCGAACAGTTGAAGAGCGCGCGGGACAAGTACGCCTTGCGGCTCGTGGCGACGATCCTCCGTAAACGCGCCTCATCGTCGTTGTCGGCGCTTCGATCGACGGTAACGCGGCGGTTAGAGAATCTCGAAAAAGATGCGGAGGATGTGGAAGTCCGTCGAGATCACCTGCGGGCGCTGCGCAAAGGGGAGACAATCTCCGACGAAGCGCTGTCCCAGCTTGAACTCGATGCGCACAGGAGTTTTCTTGCGCGTATCCGCTCCGCCGGAAAGAAACTCAGGACAATCGAGCAGGAATCGCAAGACCTGATCGACCTTCAAGAACTTCTGGCCAAGTGTCCTGCTGACACAGATTCCAAGACCGAAACGCTGCTGGCTGAACTCAAGTCGATCCATGACGCGAACCCGACGGACAAGATCATCATCTTCTCGGAGTACGCCGACACGGTCGAATGGCTCGTTGGGTTTCTGAATCGGAACGGGTACGACGGCAAGCTCGTTCAATATGACGGCTCGCTCACGGGGCCGCAGCGAAAGAAAGCGCTCGCCGATTTCGCCAAGCCCGAAATACTCTTGCTAGTCAGCACCGACAGCGCCGCCGAGGGTCTCAACCTGCAAACTCACTGTCACCGCGTGATCCACATCGAGCTGCCGTTTAATCCAAATCGAATGCTCCAAAGGCAAGGCAGGGTTGATCGCTTCGGTCAGACCGAGGTATGCGAGTTCGGCTTCCTCTACGCCAAGGACACATACGAAGGCGAAGTGCTGAAACGGCTGCTCGACAAGATCGAACGACAGGTGCTGACCGTTGGATCGGTGGGCGATGTTCTCGGCGCGATCCAAGCCGACTACATAGAGGAACTGATTTCCCAATCACCGCATGATGTCAAAGCCGCCATCGAGGAGGCCGACCGGAAGATTGAGGAGGAACTCGCCCGCGTCAACGCCTCGCACAACAAGGAGCTGATGGGCGACGACGGCCTGACGGATAGCGAAATCGCCCAACTCACGGCGGCTATTGAGGACGGCAAGAAGATCACGGTCGATCCCGTGAGCTTTGTAGAGCGTGCCGTGTCCCTCGCGGGCGGCAAGTGCCAACGCGAAAACGGGTTTCTCCGCGTCCCGCAGGTGCCGCAGTCGTGGGTGGGCGGGAAGGTGCCGCTTGAATACGAGGCGCTCTACACGAGCTTTGACTCAGCCCCACCGTCCGCCAAGCCGGACGAGGTCATCGACGACGAGCATCCCCTCGTGCAGAATGCCATCCGGTGGGTGCGCGAGAGTCGGTACGACCCCAA
>JAJDDS010000501.1 GCA_029260195.1 Phycisphaerae bacterium | reverse complement strand
TGGCTGGTCCTGCACGGGACCCTGCCCGTAGCGCGGATGCGCTGATCCGCCCCGGGGCAGGCGCCCCCAGCTTCCGGCCGCGCTCGGTCTCGCACCGGGCGCGGCCTCTCGCATCTTGTGTAACTTCCTCACGGAACTGCCGAGTCGCGAGGCACATGGAGATTCATGGCGCTCCGGGTGGCGGGGGATCAAGCACTCACCCGCGACGTTTGGGAGTGTGGTCGGCCTTGGCCGATCCAGCGTCGGCCGCATCCGTCGCCGCCTGATGCTCAAGGATGGTCTGCGTGAGATCGATGCGGTTGACGACCGCCCGCATGTCGGCCAGACGCTCCATCGGGTCGTCCTTGCAGCAGTCATCGATCATCCGCAACACGCAGATGGGTATGTCCTTCGTTTCGCCCCGGTTTATCTCGTTCAAACGCTTGCCAATCCGGCTTTGCAGGTGCATCCCCGCCGTTTTGTTCATCTCCGTCCGCAGCGCGCCACCGGAGAGGACCTTGTAGAGCGTCGCTCCCAGCCCGAACACGTCGGTCTTATGATCGAGCACCGATTTCTTAGCCTGCTCCGGCGCCATGTAGTCCGGTGTCCCCTGCACGCGTTCTTTGGCCTGCAACATCGCCGAACTCTGACCGAAATCAATCAGCTTCACCTTACTCTCGGGTGTGACGATCAAGTTGCCCGGCTTCAGGTCCGCGTGAACAAACCCGAAATGGTGCATCGCGTGCAACGCTTCCGCGATCTCGCGAAAGTGGGTCAGCAGTCCGCTCAACTCCCACCGGAAACGGCTGCTGCCCATGTCGATGCCGTCCACATATTCCATCAGCAAGACCGCCGCCTGAAGGCGCAGTCGCTTGCGGACGTACCGCAGATCGTACACCTTCCTGAGCGCCGGGTGGTTCAGCACCTGACCGGTGGCTTGCTCCGCCTTGAGCTGCTCGATGAATTTCTTCTCGTCTTCCGTGGTGAGCGGGACATGCTTGGCGGCGCGCACCTCACCCGTATCGATGTGCTCGACGCAATACAGCACACTGTTCGCGCCGCGCCCGATCTCACGGACGATCCGGTAATCTGGTAAGATGAGCCTCATGCCAACGTCAGCCGCGGGATTCCGACGGCGCCCAGCCGACAACCCGGTGTCGGCTGGTGACATCGTCCGGTCACACACCACGCGATCGCCCCGCAGGCAACTTCCCGTCCGGACGGGGGGAATCCCGCGCGCGCGCGATCGCGCGTTCAGTGAGGACCGTTCGCGGAAGTTGGCTGCTCTAGATAAGCGAGTATAATTGCGGCAATAGGGATAAGAGTGAATCAGCCAACAACTTCGTTCACGTCCTCATGTTGAAGTATACGTCGCCCTCCACCCAAGCGTCAAACCGGCGTTGCTAATTCGCTTCCGGAACAGGACTTCCGTTCCCTTCCGCGTCGCCTCTCCCCTCGTGGCGTGTCCGCCCGGGTCTTGCAAAGCGTAATCATCGACACCTCTGGCGGGCATCCCCACCGAAACGGGAGCGACCCCGACGTCCCGATCCCCGCGCTGACGTTCACGAGGGTCTCCCCGATCCGATGGAGCCCCCGCGCCATCCGCGACGGAATCCGATCGTTGGTGAAAATGGCGCCGACGCCCGGCAGACATATCTGCCCCCCGTGCGTGTGGCCCGATAACATAAGCTGCACCCGCCCGGACTTCAGATCAAACGCCGTCGATGGGTAGTGCGCCAGCATCACGGCAGGCGCTGCGTCAGGGATACCGGCCAGTGCGGCGGAAGTGTCACCGAACTGACCCTCACACTGATCGACGCCCACCAGGTACAGCGGGCCTCCATCGACGTCGATCCTGGTGTGCTCGTTTCGCAGCCATTGGAACGGCAACCCGGGCTGATTCACCAGGCGCGGCGAGTCGTGGTTGCCTAGAACGGCATAGACGCCCAGGCGTGGCGATACGCCGTCGAAGAACCGGCGGCACATACTGCCTGCGTGACGCCACTTGCGCGCAAGCGTCGAGAAGTCGCCCGTAACTACCAGTAGATCGTAATCCGGGACCATCAGCCGCCAACGGGCTTGATCGAGCACCGGAGTCCATCGCCGGAAATGAAAGTCCGATATGTGGGCGACCCGGACGCCGCGCCCGCCCGTTTTCAATCCGGGCAACGCCACCGTATGCTCCCGGACCGCAAGGTCCTGTTGGAATACCACCGCTTCTTTCCCCTTCTCGTCGTGTCCGCCCACCCGCCCCAACCCCGGAAACGGGCGCACCTTCACTATACGATTTCGCGGCGGCGGGGAGGTCGGGGCGATGCGGCGTCGGCCGGCTACCGTCCCCTAACCTTGCTGGAAGAGCTGGGTCGATAAGTACCGCTCGCCGCTGCTCGGGAGGATCGCGACGATGAACTTTTCCTTGTTGTCGGGCATGGCTGCTACCTGAGCTGCGGCGGCAAGCGCCGCGCCCGAGCTGATCCCGCAGAGAATGCCCTCTTCCTTGGTGGCACGGCGTGCCCATGCGAACGCGTCGTCGTTGGTGACGCGGACGACGTCGTCGATCATGTCCATGTTGAGCACGCCCGGGATGAAGCCGGCGCCAATGCCCTGAATTTTGTGCGGCCCCGGTTTGAGGGGTTTCCCGTCACGTGTCTGGGTGAGCACGGGCGAGTCAGCCGGCTCGATGGCGTAGCACTTGAACGACGGCTTCTTGCCTTTGAGGACTTCGCCGATTCCGGTGATGGTTCCGCCGGTACCGATCCCGGAGACGAGGATGTCGGCTTTGCCGTCGGTGTCGTCCCAGATTTCTAGTGCGGTCGTCTTGCGGTGAACCTCTGGGTTAGCGGGGTTTTGGAACTGCTGCGGGACGAAGGCGTTGGGCGTTTCCGAAGCGAGTTTCTCGGCTGCGCGCACGGCGCCCGGCATGCCCTCGGCGGCCGGCGTCAGCACGAGGTCGGCGCCCATCGCGCGGAGCAGCGCGCGTCGTTCCACTGACATGCTCTCGGGCATGGTCAATGTCAGCTTGTACCCCTTCGCGGCGCACACGAATGCAAGCGCGATCCCCGTGTTTCCCGACGTCGGCTCGATGATCATAGTGTCCTTCTTGATCTTGCCGTCGCGCTCCGCGGCTTCGATCATGGCCACACCGATGCGGTCTTTTACGCTCGATAGGGGATTGAAGAACTCCAGCTTCGCGTAGACGTTTGCCGGGGCGGGGATGATCCGGTTGATTTTGACCAGCGGGGTTCTGCCGACGGTGTCGATGATGTTGTCGTAAAGTCGACCCATGATAAATCTCCGCGAAAGTGGGTTGGATTGGCTCGCTCGGCCCGTTCCGAGCGGTTCAGGCTAACGGATCGCCCGGTGAATTGTCAATCCGTCCGCTCTTCGACGAGCGCCCGTCCGTGGCGATCCAAGCGCCATGACCTGACCGCGGTCACCGCGCCCTCGCGGACCGTCACGATGACGTAGGACATGCGCGGCCACGCCGTTTCGAGATCGTGCGACGACGGCTGATCCGATCCATCGGGATGAGAGTGGTAGAACCCGACCACGCTCCGCCCTGCCGCCGTCGCCTCGCGTATAGCGTCGAATGCAGTCTGGGAGTCAATCTCGTACCGGCGAGTCCGATCGCCGTCCCAGGTGTTGCGGGCTGCGACCACCCGGTCGACGTGATGATCCTCGCCCGCGATCGAACCGATCAGAATGCCGCAGCACTCCTCCGGTGTGGACGCCAGGGCGGATTCCCGTATACTCCCGATCAGCGGCGCGGCGATGTGGATTCTCATGACACGAACTCGCCAGTCCGCCCATCGACGATCATTTCGAACGGAGTAGACCTGATGACCAAACGCATGCTCAAGTTAGTCGCGTGGGTGTACGCTTTCTTCGGACTCACCGGCGGCGCCCAAGCCGGCATGATCCCCTCCGGTGCTTTCAGTATTTCCACCGGCGCCGTGCTCGCCATCTTGCTTCTTCTCCCGTTCCAAATCCTGGGCTGTGTCGGCGGCTAGCATCCACGTCTTGATTCACGCGCCGATGTACTTGGCGTACAGGGTGCGGGCGACGTCGGGGTCGGTGGTTCCCTTCACGATCGCCCGGCCATCGGCGAAGACGGTGATGTCGTATTCACCGACCGCGCAGCGGACCATGAACTTGTTCTGACGGACTTCTCCGTCAGCCACCGCGCGGAGCTTGTCCGCCACCGCGTTGAAATCGACGACGCCGGCGGCTGACCGGTTGATCTGAACGGCGTTCCTTCCGCACAAGGTCGTGGTCCCGCTCCCCGCGCTGCCATCGAGGTACTCGAATCGGCGCTGCTTGCAGCAGGGGCAATTTCCGTTTTCGTAACTCGATTGCACGTTCAGATTCGTGACGCGACCGGACCATGCGTCGATGTTCATCAGGGATCGATTCACGGCGTCCGATCGGCCAGCCAGGATCTTTATGGCTTCGATCGCCTGTGCGCTGGCTACCATGTTGACGGCTGGTCCGAGCACGCCGGCGGTGTCGCACGTGGGGTTCATCTCCGGCGGCGGCGCGTCCTCGAACACGCAGCGCAGGCAGGCGGTCTCGCCGGGAATGACCGGCATGCAAAGCCCGGTCGCTCCAATGACCGCTCCGTAGATCCACGGTAGCGATGTCTTGATCGCCAGGTCGTTGATCAGGAACCGCGTCTCGAAATTGTCCGTCCCGTCGAGCAGCAGATCGGCGCCGTCCGCCAGGCGTTCAATATTGGTGTGGTTCACGTCGACCACGATCGGATCGACCTCGACGTCCGAGTTGATCCGGCGCAGTTTGCGGGCGGCGGCTTCGACCTTGGGCAGGTTCTCGGCGATGTCGTCCTCATCGAAGAGCACCTGTCGCTGGAGGTTGTTGCGTTCTATGTAGTCGCGGTCACAGATGCGCAGATGACCGACGCCGGCGCGCACAAGCGTGTTGGCGAGCACGGTGCCCAGCGCCCCGCAGCCGACGAGTGTCACGCGCGACGCGAGCAGTTCGAGCTGTCCGGCTTCGCCGATCTCGGGGAACAACGTCTGCCGCGAATACCGCGCGAGACGGTCGGCCGTGGCGCCGGGCTGGAGGGGATCATTTGCCATAGCCGGTGTCGTTGGAGGATTCGGAGGATTTCGTCGGCGGGGCTCGGTCGGGCGTTGGTTGCGCGGGCGCCAGCGCCGCCCATTCGGAGGCGTTGCGCTTGCCGGCCACGATGAACATCACGCCGAAGATGATGTAGAGCACACCACCGCCCCCGCCGATCATCATCATCGCCCCCGACACGATGAAGAGCACGCCGACGATCATCGAGCAGAGACCGTCGAAGATCAGCGCGTGGCGACTTCCGCTCGCCGACCAGATGGCGGCTGCGAGCATCGCGAACCCGCCGAGTTTCAGCGTATGGATGAGAATCGCCCCGCCGATGGCGACCGCGTCGTCGCCGTCCGGGACATTGAACCTGCCGCCACCGTAGGAGAAGTATAATAGCAATGCCGCAGCGATGCCGGCGCTGACGGTGTTCTGACGAACGCGTGCGGCGACGCGGGAGGTCGGACTCGTCGTGTCGTTCTGATTCATCATCTCGAACCGCGGCTGCGCGCGGCGTCGCGCGCGGCGAGCGCTGCGCCGTCACCCGTCACGGCTTGACGAACCCGTGTTCCTTCTCACGCACGACGAGCACGGGACAGGGCGCTTTGCGCATGACCTTCTCGGTAGTGCTGCCCAAAAGCGCGTGCGCGAGACCTCCGCGGCCATGGGTGGCGAGGATGACGAGGTCAATCGTGTTCTCGAGCGCGTATTGGACGATATCCGACCAGGGATTGCCAGTGATGACGTTGGACACCGGAACGTAGTCGAGTCCGACGAGATGCTCGTCGGCGAAGCGCTGCATGTGGCCTTCCGCCAGGCTCCTGAGGTCCTCGACGGCGGGTCCGATGGGCGCGCTCTCAGGCCCCATCGTGGACCAGTATTGGTAGGCTTCGTCAATGACGTGCAGGCAGTGAATCTGTGCTCCGAACGTCGCCGCGAACTCGCGGGCATACTTGAGGGCTTGCAGCGACAGATCGGAAAAGTCGGTTGGAACGAGAATCTTGGAGATTTTGATCGCCACGGGATGGCTCCTCGTGCTGGCCTGGCTGATTCGTCCGCGCGTAAGCTACCGCCGGCGTCAGACAGCGTCAAACACCGTCGCTTGAGGGTCCGACCTCGGTCCTGTACCATCATGTTCGATCGCAAAAAAGGTGGGCGAACCACCGGAGCGCATCGCAGGAATCCCGCGCCGAATGGAACTAACCGTATTGACATCGAGCCGGGATACGCCAAGCCGGCGCCTGCCACCGTGGTTGAAACGTCCCATGCCGGGGGGGAGCGAATTCGGCGCGACGAAGCAGATTATCGCCGACAGCCGTGTGGCGACGGTCTGCCAGGAGGCGCGTTGTCCCAACATCACCGAATGCTGGGCGAAGCGTCACGCGACGTTCATGATCCTCGGCGATCGATGTACGCGGCGCTGCCCCTTCTGCGCGGTGACCACCGCCCGTCCATATCCCGCAGAAACTGACGAACCGGACCGGCTGGCGGACGCGATCGCCAGGCTCAATCTGGCTCACGTCGTCATCACCGCCGTCGCGCGGGACGACCTACCCGACGAGGGCGCGGGGCACTTCGCCCGATGCGTTGCGGCGGTTCACGAAAAGAGTCTCGACACCACGGTCGAGGTGCTGCCGGCTGATTTCCACGCGCGCCGCGACTGCGTGCGAACGCTTTGTGACGCTCGCCCGGAACTGTACAACCACAACATCGAGACCGTTGAACGGCTGACGTCGGCGGTTCGACCACAGGCGAAATATGAGCGATCGCTCAACGTGCTGCGCACGGTCAAGGCGCTCGCGCCGCACATCGTTACCAAGTCGGGCATCATGCTCGGGCTTGGCGAGACCGACGATGATTTGCGGCGGACGTTCACCGATCTGCGCGCCGTCGACTGCGACGTGCTGACCATCGGGCAGTACCTCCAGCCGAGTCTGGATGGCCACATGGCGGTGCATAAGTACTACACGCCGGAGGAGTTCGATCGGCTGGGCGACATCGCACGGGGGTTGGGATTTGTGAGCGTCGCGTCGGGGCCGTTCGTGCGCAGCAGCTACAACGCGGGCGAGGTATTCGATGAAACACGCCGGCGCCTGGCGACGGTGGATCGGTCGTGACAGCCGGCGCGACGGTCGACAAACTCGCGGGGAAGTTCATCGTATTCGACGGCCCGGACGGATGCGGCAAGAGCACACAGGTCGGATTGATGCACGATCACCTTGTGGCGGAAGGGGCGCGGGTCGTGCGCACGCGGGACCCGGGCGGCACTGAGATCGGCGATCGAATTCGCGGGGTTTTGCTCGGCCACGACCTGAGCACCATGGATGTGCGCTGCGAGACCTTGCTCTTCATGGCGTCGCGGGCGCAACTGGTCTCCGAGGTCA
>JAJDDS010000051.1 GCA_029260195.1 Phycisphaerae bacterium | reverse complement strand
GCGGAACGGGCGGCTGTCGTTCGACAGGCGCTGGGGGCGGGGGCAGCCGTGGCGTAGCGTTGGTCGCCGTGCCCGGAGTCGCGAACCTACAATTCCCACATGACATGACGTCGGTAGCGAACGCCCGTTCAGCCACGACGGCGGCGCGGCAGTCTTACTGTGTGACCACGGTCCTGGCGGCCACGCGGAGACGGAACAGTGTGCGGCAAACGTGTTTTCTGTGTGGGAGCAGCGCCGGGTGTGATGCCGATGGTCGCGGTGTTGTTGGTGTCGGCGTCATCGGTGTGGGGACAATGTGAGACCGACAAGCTGGTTGCGAACGACGGCGCCGCCAGCGACTGGCTCGGTAGCGCGGTCGCGGTTTCTGGGGACACCGTGTTGATGGGCGCGCCAAAGTTCGATCATGTCGGGTTCGACATGGGGGCTGCGTATGTGTTTCGCAGGACCGGATCGGATGGGGAGCAGTCGCCGCGTGTGCTGGCAGGTGACGCCGCCGCCGGAGACCACGGCGACCATTTCGGATTCGCGGTCGCAATCGATGGGGACACAGCCGTGATCGGGGCGCCGTTTGATTACCTCGGGCCGTTTCGCGAGGGTATTCAGATGGGGGCGGCGTCCGTCTTCAGGTTTGACGGATCGGCATGGGTTCAAGAGCAGAAGCTAATGCCGCCGGACGGCGACACCGGGGATCGATTCGGATGGGGGCTGGCGGTGCGAGGTGATACGATTGCGATAGGATCGCGCGGGGACGATGATAACGGCTTCGGCGCGGGAGCGGTGTACATGTACGAATTCGACGGGAACGCCTGGACGGCGCGGCAGAAGCTGTTCGGATCGACCGGCGGCGGGACCGGTTTCCTGAGCGCGTTCGCGACGACGGTGGCGCTGGATGGGGACCGGATGTTGGTCGGTGCACCGTAGGATGACGCGACCGGACCGGATCACGGAGCCGCCTCCACATTCCGTCGCGAGGACGGGCTGTGGAGCCTCGAGCAGGTGGTCGTTCCGATTCCGGCGGACCGAGGGAATGGTACCTGGTACGGACAGGCGGTGGCGCTCGATGGCGAGGTCATGCTGATCGGCGCCTCGAACGTCGATGCTCAGAACGTAGAGGCAGCGGGGGCATCATTCGTGTTTCGGTTCGATGGGTCGACTTGGTTGCAGGAACAGAAGCTGATCTCGCCGGATCCGGAGCAATTCGCTGATTTTGGGTGGTCGGTGGCGATCGACGGTAGTACGGCGTTGATTGGCGCCTTCGGCGAAAACGACGGCGTCGGCGCGGCGCACGTTTTCTCGTTCGACGGTTCGGCGTGGGAGGCGTCAGCCGAATGAGTTCAGTCGGATGCGGAGGAACCGGACCCACTGGGCACGCCGCCGTTTTTCGGGGACGCAGTGTCCCTGGCTGGTTCGACGGCAGCCATCGCGGCGCCGTTCAGGGACGCCGTCACGCTCGGCGGGGACCACGGAGCGGTGTACATTTTTGATATGGACGGGCTGGCTGGGGACGGGGACACGGACTGCGACGTGGACTTGTCGGACTTCGAGGGATTCGATCTCTGCTCCGCCGGTCCGGATCAGCCGCCGGCGGATACCTGTCCAGCCGGTGTCGACGCTGACCTGGACGGTGACGGGGACGTGGACCGGGCGGACTTCGCGCTGTTTCAAGTCGGGTTCACGGGTGAGTAAGTGGTCGCATTGCGTGCATCTGTCCGGGTCCGTCCCGGGCACATCACGGATGCTTCACAATCGGATTCGCAAGCGACGCAGCTCCGAGCGACCACAGGGACCGTCCGGGGCGCATATGCGGCCGGTGTTCCATGCTCGTCAGCCACAGGTGTTCCCTAAGGATAACGCTGAGGGAGGTTGCGTTCACCGCTTGCGGTGGCGTGAGTTATCGAGGTCCGGCGAACCACGGCCAACGTAACTTCGCGTCGTGGTTTTAGGGTTCCAGCAAACCGGCGAATGCCGCGAACTCGATCCCGGATGGCGTGCCGGCGTTGTCCGCAGCCAACGCGTTGAGCGTTGCGAGAGCTGCGACGAGTTGGTTCGCCGACATCGAGTCGGCCACCCACTGCGCGAACGGAGCAGGTTCGACCGAGGTCATGACCTCGCCCGCCAATAGGGCGAGGTCGCTCGCGGTCAGCGCGGGCTGCTCGGCGCCAGAGCCGCCACCGGCCGCCGACACTCCACAACAGGGCGCCCAATCACAAGACCCACACAGCTCCAGCCACTTGTCGCACTCGTTGTTCACGTTGATCTTGAATCGCGCCAATTCCGTCCCCGCGGTGATAAGGCCGTCGCAGTCGAGATCAAACACGGAATCGTAAGGCAACACGCCGCTGACAATTCGCCGGAGTTCGAGCAATTCGAGCGGGTCGAGTTTGCAGTCGTTGTTGACGTCCCCGTACAGCGTCTTGCGCGAAGGTACGAAGGGACTATCCGGAAACACGGGTCCGGCATAGTTCCCCGCATAGTAGACGTTCGCGCTCGGCGTTTGCAGCGTGGCGTTCGCGTCCACCTTGACGTCATTGTCGACGTACACGGCTTCCGGGTTGCCCGTTTCCAGAATCACCGTTTGGTTGGAGTTGAACTGAAACTCGTCGACGATCGCGAAAACGCCCGATCCCACCGCCACATCGAAGTCACTCCACGCCTTGGCGCATGGGGAGTCCGCGAACCAAATGCCGTCAAAGTCGGGCGACGTGGCCTCCACCTTGGCGGGCGGGAGCGTGCCATCGGCGCCGAGGAAGAGGTGGACTCCCGTTGAGTCCCAGCCGGAGGCTTGGTCATGAATCCGCGATCTGATGTCGAGATCTCCCAGTCGCACCGTGAGCGTGA
>JAJDDS010000006.1 GCA_029260195.1 Phycisphaerae bacterium | reverse complement strand
CCTCGGTCACTTCCCACCAGCAGACGCGTTGCTCGTGGAAGTTGCAGACCGTCGCCTGCGTCGCGCCGGGCAGACTCACCCACGCATCGGCCGCCAGCGCATCGCCGGCCAGCAACAGAGCCAGAACCAATAGAAGCCGCTTCATCGTTGCCCCCTACGGAACGTTGATTCCGTCGCGCGTCGTCGCTTGCGCGGGAATTTCCCAGTGACCTTCGCGATCCACGCCGTCGGCCAGGTCGACGATCACCGTGTACCAATCGCCTGATACCAAAGCGGCCGACGCGGAGATGTCCGCGTAGAACTGGCCGTCTGACCCAGCGACGTAGTTGAACGCGACCGGGAAGTCTTCGCCGGTGACGATCGCGCCGTTCGCGTCGAGAATGCTCGTAACTTCGAAGGTGTCGACAGAGGCGTCGAGAAACACGCCGCCAATCTCGACACCGAACATCGTCACGCGGTTGGTGTTCAGCCGCAGAAGGTTGTATCCCACCTCAGTCCTCCAACGGCTCGACGTCGATGTGATCGAGTGAGACGGCCGGGTCGATGTCGATACCCTTCGCAGCGGCGACAGGCTCGACCGACATTCCGTCCGTGCCAACCACTGGAGCGATTGCGGCAGATGCGCGCGCAACGGGCTCGACCGACAGGTCGCCGGAACCAACCACCGGCCCCATCGTCAATTTCGAGTAGGTCGCGACGCCGGTCGGCTTGCCTTCCCAGCGGCCAGTCAGGACCAGGCGCACGTCGTCGCCGATCCGCAGTTCGTTGTTGGCCGCGCCGGATGTCGTGTTGATCCCGAGCGCGATCAGATTCGGCGTCAGCGTGTCGTCGAACGAGGCGTGATCGACGATCGCCTGCACCACCGGTGCGAGCCCGGGGAATTTCACCCACGCGCCGACAGACGAAAACGCGGGAGCCGCCATCGCGACCACCGAACCGATCGGGTCCGCGTAGTGGCTGCCGTAGACGTCCTCGGCGACTGTCAGCCGTCGCGTTCCGGGCAGATATTCGCCCGCGTTGCCGTACAGCCACGGGAAAACGAGATGGCTCGGGTAGTTCCGCGGCCCCCACCCGGAGTCCACCGCCGCGAAGGTCGGGATTCCGGTGACCGTGCTCCCGTTGAACGTGGACGACGGAGTGACCACAGCACCGACGTTCAGATAGTCGGTCTTCGCGATGAGCGCACCGCCGCCAACGCGGGAACGCGAGAACCAATCGATGATGGCCACGCGCCGCTCGTTGAGCGGTACGGAAAACCGATTGCCGCCGCTGAACGTGAACGTCACAACCGGAGGCGGTGTCGTCGTCGTCAGAGACTCGACGTTGACAGTGTCGGATGTCGCGATCGGGCTACCGGTCGGCCGGTCGTCTGATCCGTCGTTGGCCGCACAGTTGTAGATCAGCAGGCGAACCGACCCGGCGGCGTTCGCCGTCCGAGACAGGCTCACCTTGATCGAGCTGCATGTGTTGATGATCGCCAGCGCGGACGAGAACGACTGGCCGACGTATTGGAGACCGACTGAGCCGATCCCGGGTCCACCCGGATCGAGATACCCGATCGAGTAGAGGCTCGTTCCCGCGAACCCGGGCCCGAAGCTGCCGCCCGTAGCGGTCAGCTGGAATTTCTGGATGTCCGCCGAAAGCGAAACGCGCGGAGACGCAGCGTCGAGGATGTTCCAGATTCCGTCTTTCTTGATCGCGCCGATGGCGACGTTGAACGCATCGGTCCCGACCGCCGAGGCGCGAACCTCGAGGTAGGCGTCGTCGATCACCGCGCCCTTCTTGAGCGCTACTCCAGTAGACACGTCGAAACGTGCATTCGTCCCGAGCGCGCGCCCGCCAGCGTCTCGCCCCAGCGAAAACACGGCCGGGGGCGGGCTCGCGATCGCGTCCGAGCGGACCGCTTTCCCGTTCTGAAAACCGGTCGCGAATGCGGAGAGCCTCGGATCAGAGGCGCCGGCCGGTCCCGTGTGGATTTGGCCGACGACTTCGACCGGCACCTACAGGAATGCCCGGAGCGTGATGTCCCAGTTCGCCGATGTCGCTTCGTGTAACGCCGTGGACGCCTTATTCAGATAGCGAGGCGTCCCCAGATTGCTGTAGCCGACGTTCGTCGCGCTGCACCAAATCGTCAGGTAGGACGAGAATGTGGGTATGTGGAACGGCTTGACTTCATCTCCGACTGCGTAGCCGCCCGTCGCAGACGTGCATTCGAGCATCACCTCGATAATCTTCGGCTTCGCGCCAAGCCCATGCGCGTAGCTCCCCTGCGCGTTGGCGATCGTGATGCCGGTTTGCTCGAACACTGCCCCAAGCGCGACGGCCGGGATGTCGTCTGTCGTGAGGACCCGCTTCCACGCCGCAGCGATCCGCAGGTGCATCAGGTAGCTGTCGACTGCCTGCTGTTGGAGTCGCAGCGCCATGTCGGAGTCATCCGAAGGCGAGCCGCGCAGGATGAACTCTTTCGGCGAGCCGTTGACGAGCGAATCGAGGACCAGCCGTTTTTGGATCAGCGTCATCAACTCGTCGAACGTCCACGGGCCGGTGATCGTCTCGGCCACAGCGCCCGACTTGCGCGCGAAATTCGTACCGATCGCGCTGTCAACGATCGTGGGGTTACCGGGGACACCGTTGGGATTCGTCCAGCTGATCCACGTCCCGGCGCCGAGCGTACGGGGAACCAGGTCGCCGTCGTCGTCGAGCCGGACCACCAGACCGGTACCGAGCGCCGAGTCCGCGAACTTCTCCATCCAGACGCCGGGCATCCCGCTGGCGATGTTGAGAACGCCGCCACCCGAGAAGTTGACGAGACCGCCCGTCGTGGATCGGATCAGTGTGTCGCGCGTGAGCCGGTCGGGGCCGGTGTTGAACGTGCAGCGGGACGTTTCGGTGTCGTTGAGGTCGCTGATCGTCGCGATCGTCGTATCGCCGTTCGAGAGGAAATCCGCGAATGATTGTCTGCCGGCCGGAGGCGCGACCAGTGTCAGCGATCCGGTGCCGCCGCCATTCGACGTCTGGTACACGTTCTCGGGGAGTATGAACGTCACAGCATCTCCACGAAGTTGAACGGGACGTCGTACAGATTCACGCTCGTGTGCGGAATCGCTCCGCGACGGTCGAGAAGCCCGTACGCGATACGCACTTCGAGCGCGTCGTCTTCCGTCGGGTCATCGCAGAACACGACAGGCCGCGAGCCGCCTCGCGTGCGAAACAGTTTCGAGAACATCTGCTGCACTTCGATCGGCGAGTCGTGAGGAACGAGAATCCGGGACACGCGCGGGATCAGTCCGGCCTTGATCGTCGTCTGTCCGGCACTCGTTCGACCGATCGTTGACCGGTCATCGATTCCGAGCGGGATGCCGCCGAAGCGCCGGCCGCGTGGAAGCGTCCATGCAGTACCGACCGCGAGGATGCCCGCGACGAACTCGCCGTCGGGGTTGTCCGGATCGAGAATGTCGATCGCCAGATGCCGCCCGGTCCACGGGGTTTCCGTGTAGTTCCAGCCCGGTGTCCGGTCGAGGTGCTCGAGATCGGGGGACGGCCAGATCGTGTCTGGATAGACGAAGCGGGAAGCGGCCGGGACCGTTCCATCGTTGCCGTTGCCAGACGTGTCCGCGAGCACCGTGCCGCGCTCGTCGTCGCAATTCCAGATCCCCTCGCAGTTGGGGAACGGAGTCATCTGGAATCCGCGCAGGGAGTCGATCGTCGCCTGGCTGAGCGCGGTGTGCCAAAGCGAGATGGCGTCGATCGAGATGTCGCCGTTCTCGGTGAAGTTCGGAGCGATATGGATTTCGTCAGCGCCGTTGAAGAACGGAAGGGTCTCTGTGCCCTGTAGGACACCGTCGACATATAGGTGCGTCGCTCCAGAATCGTAGACGGCGGCGATGTGAACCCACGTATCGAGAACCAGCGGTTCGATCGAGTCGTTG
>JAJDDS010000500.1 GCA_029260195.1 Phycisphaerae bacterium | reverse complement strand
GATCCACACGCCGACGAAAGTCCTCGATCTCCTCGTCCACGAGATGGTTGACGATCTCCACGATGGACCACCCCCCGGACGCCGGTCTCCGATGTGCCTCCTCAGTGTCAATCCCTGTCACCAATGCCCGCACGGCCTGGGCGCTTTCAGCCAATCGTTGGACCATCGTATCAAGGTTCATGCTCGTCCTCCTCGGCGGTGTCCTGGTTGGGCGGTGACCGCAGACCGATCAAGCGAACGGCGATGACGCCCAGAACGCACGCGCCGGCGAGCACGAAGTTTTCGGTGATCATGCCGTAGGCAGTCGGCGCGAGCAGGAGCGCCAGCAACGCCATCCACCACTTGCGCGGGTTCGGATTCGCCATGCGGATATCATAATCCGAACGGCGCGGTTGGGGTAATGCTTGCCTGCGGAAGCCGAAACGGGGGTGCGTCCCGTCTTGCGTGGCGCCGGATTCATGCCCCCCCCTCCGCGCCACGGCGCCGATTGCGGTATTGGGGCTTGGCGGTGGGGGATGGCGACGATAGACTCGCCATCTCGTGGCGGTTGGCTGCGCGGAGCCGCCGTGTTGCGAGGATTTAACCTGAGCCTGGAACCATTTGTAGTTGGGGGCGCGTATTTGGAGTCGCGGAGAAGACTGCGTTTGGGTAGCGTCGTTCCCAGTGTCGCGCTCGCTGTGTGTTGGTTGGCGGGTTGCGGTCCTGTTTGGCATTTCGATTATGACGAAGCGGTTCGGCAGGCGCGGCGGTCGGACCGTGATGTGCTGATACTGTACAAGGATCCCTTGGACGTTGATTCGGGGACGATGCGGGACATACTGGAGTCACCGCAGATCGCGTCGAAACATGGGGGCAAGGTCTGGTGCGCGGTGGTGCCGTTCTACGCGCCGAACCGGAAGTTCGTGGCGCAATATGGTGTGACCGAGGCGCCAGCGGTCGTCGTGGTCCATCCGGACGACACTTATCACGCGCTTCTTGGTGTCCACGCATCGGAGGCGGTGGAGCGGTTTCTCGACGGCGCCACCGCGCCCGGATCGCGTCCGAAGGAGAGCTTCCAGGTTCCGCGCCGGGCTCACCTCGATTACTTCAACGTCTTCGAGCGGGCTCTGGACAAGGCGCGGCGACAGAATCGTACGCTGTGCGTGGTGTACAAGTGGTGGCTGGACCCGAATTCGACGGAGTTGATTCGGCGTATCACGAGCGCGCACGTGTCGCAGTATTTCACGGACAAGGTGAATTGCGTCCTGGACTGGGATCACGCTCCGAATCGGCGTCATGTTGCGAAGTACGGTGTCCGGGAATATCCGGCGGTGATCCTCGTGGAGCCCGACGGTCAGTATCGGGTGTTGCGCGGGCTTCGGGAGGACGACGATTATATTCGATTCGCGGCGGGTCGCGAGGTGGCGCGGGCGTCTGGCGGCGGTCAGTCGGGGCCACCCTGGGGATCGCCGAATCGCTGGTTTGTGGATTTTGACACGGCATTGGATGTGGCGGCGCGTGGGGATCGGCATCTCGTGGTGTTCTACCATTCGAGTCTGGTCGAGGGGTCGGAGGGTCTGGCCGAGGCGCTCGAAGGGGAAGCGTTTCGGGAGGTGCTGGGTGGTACGGTGAACTGCTGGCTTAATTGGCGGAAGGCAGCGAACCGTCATGTACTGGGGCGTTACGGGGTGGCGTCTCCTCCGGCGCTGCTGCTGGTGCGTCCGGACGGATCGAGCCACGTTTTGGGTGGGTCCGCGACCGCGGGTGAGTTGGCGGCGCTTCTGGGTCAATAGCGGGTGCGGGCTGGATCGACATCAACGCCGTGGCTGTCACCGGTCCTGCTCGGTCCAGGCATCGCGGCGTGGGGGTGGTATGTCAGCGAAGGGGTTTCGTGGTACGATGGGGCCGCGCGGTCCCGTGCTGACCGACGGTGAGGAGCGACAACGATGATCACGAGCAATAACGAGACACAAGCGACGCCGTTCGCGCCGATCGAGCAGGCGTTCGCCGATCTTCAGGCGGGGAAAATGATCGTCCTCGTGGACGACGAGAACCGCGAGAACGAGGGCGACCTGGTGATGGCTGCGCAGTTCATCACGCCCGATGCGGTGAACTTCATGCTGCGGAAGGCGCGTGGGGTGCTGTGTACGTCGCTGACGCGGGAGCGGTGCGACGGATTACGATTGCCGCATCAGGCGCTCGAGAACACCACGCGTTTCGGGACGGCGTTCACGGTGACGGTGGACGCGCATCCCCGCTTCGATGTGAGTACCGGGGTTTCGGCGTCCGACCGGGCGAAGACGATCGAGGTGCTGATCGCCGATGACACGATACCGCAAGACCTGACGCGTCCGGGGCATGTAAACCCGTTGATGGCGTCCGACGGCGGGGTCTTGGTTCGCGCGGGGCAGACGGAAGGATCGCTCGATCTGTGCAAGTTGGCGGGGCTGAAGCCGGGCGCCGCCCTCATCGAGATCATGAACGAGGACGGGTCGATGGCGCGCGTGCCGGAGTTGACTCGGTTCAGTCAAGAGCACGAGCTCAACATGTACACGGTTGCGTCCATCGTCGAGTATCGAATGCAGCGCGAGTCGTTTATGACGCGCGGCGCGACGATTAAGCTGCCGACGCGTTTTGGCGAGTTTCTACTGACCGAGTATCACTCTCCGGTGGATCCGGAGCCGCACTTGGCGCTTTACTGCGGGGAGATCGGCAAACGTGATTCCGCGGGCGGCGCGATTCCGGTGGATCGAACGGTGCTGGTGCGGGTCGAATCAGAATGCCTTACGGGGCACGTTCTCCGATCGAGTCGCTGCGACTGCGGGCAGCAGTTGGCGCACGCGA
>JAJDDS010000499.1 GCA_029260195.1 Phycisphaerae bacterium | reverse complement strand
GCAGAATGTACGCTTCCCGGATCGGCACGCCGCGTGCGTTGAAATCGTCGACGTAGGATTTGATGGCCGACGGCGCGATGGCGGTGTCCAGCGCAAAACTCAACGCGTCCGCCGGCGGCGCCGGGTTGGCCGGCTCGAGCGAAAACGACGCGGGGATGGTCAGGTGGGGAGCGGTGATCAGCTTCTCGATCTCCCCGCGAATCTGCTCAATCGCGCGGGTCAGATTGGGATTCCCGATCACTCTCGGATCCGCGTCGCGTCCTATCTGCCAAGATCGAAAGACGCTCGCGTAGGGGGCGAACACACGCACGAGGTGCTCTCGCCAGACGTCGGGATCACCGCTGAGCATTGCGAGAAGCGGGCGCGGGTACGCTCCGGCGGCTCGAACCAAGTCCGCAGGCGGTCCGGCGAAGACGCCGGTCACATCCACGCGCGACTCAAGCAGTTCGTACAGCAGTTCGTCCGTCGACTGGACGGTGTCCATGAGATCCGGGACGTGAGACGCTCCGGACCAAATCGGTATCTTGACGGTGCCGACTTTCAGTCCATCGAGAAGCGTTAACTCGGTTTTGGGATCGCTTCGATCAAGCACGCTCAATTCGATGCCGAACCCCCGCCCGCCGTTCGCCGATCGCCCCACATCGGTCCGCAGGCTCGCGAAACGAAGCGTTTGGACCGCGAGCATTCCGCGCGGGGTCTCCACCCGCAGCCTGGCGGTGAACAGCCCGTTGGGCAACCCCTCGACGTCGATGATCGTCGGCGTCGAACTCTCCCGGTCCAGCACCGGGATCCCAACACTGCGAACGACTCCACCGTCGACATCAAAGATCACAACACCTGCGGACAGCCCTTCCGTGTCCAGATCGGTCACTTCCGCCAACAGCGAGGCGTCGGACTCGGGACCGAAGACGTTGCCGAGCGAGGTCGCTGACAAACTGATACGAGGCAATCGATAGATGTTGATGTCGTCCACCAACACGCCGGCCGACACGTCCTTGCGCGCAATCGCCCGCCGCGGTTGAGGTCCGGTGTCCCACACGTCCGGATGCACAACCCACACCGTCACCCCGATCCACTTCGCGTCGGCGGGACCGGCAGCGAGGAATACGCGTACCTCGCGCCACGGGTCCGGTTCGTCGCTTGGTCCAATCAGTTGTCCGAACCGCTGGGTGTTGGCGATCGGGAGCCCGTCGCGATCCAAATAGTAGGCGCTGATGGCGGCCCGCGCCTGCACCATGCGTTCGGTACGAATCCAACCTACAACGAGGTAGTTGCTCGCGTCGTCCACCGGGATCTCTGTCCCGGCGTAGCGGTAGGCGATGTTCTTCCCCTCTGAACGCAGGCGGAATGACGGGGCGGCGTCATGCCCCTCGGTGAAGTCCATCTCACCTCTCGCGTACCGGGGGAAGCCCGCACCGCCGAATCGGCGCCAGAACTTCGGAATCCGTTCGAGGTTCCCCTTGTCCCTCTCGTTGAAATCGAACGCGTGGACGAGCCGATCCGCGCCAGGATCGCCGTAGTCGTCGGACCACGTGATCGAGGGCAAGCAAAGCCACGCGAGGCAGGCTACAATCGCGCGCCCACACCCCCTGCGTGACGAGCGAGCCATAATGGAAGCACCCAACAGTCTCATCCGCGCCATTATCGGCTGTCGCGAAGCTCGCGTTGAGGATTGAGCGGGATTGCGTGCGTCTTCGCTCCCCTCTACGATCCCGTGCGTGACGGAACTCTTTGACGACCGACGCTATCTGACGGATTTTGACTCCCGCCGGACTGGACACCTCTTCGCCGACGTCCTGGTTATCGGAAGCGGCGTCGCCGGCGCTCGCGCGGCAATCGAAGCCACCCACCATGTCGATAACGTGCTCCTGATCGCCAAGGCATCGTTTCGGGAGTCGAGCACACATTACGCCCAGGGGGGCGTGGCCGCCGTGCGCGGCGAGGACGATTCCACCCAACGGCACATCGACGATACGACTCGCGTCGGCGGCGGACTCAATCGGGGAGCAGCCGTCGAACTCGTTGTGAATGAGGCCAACGAGCGCATCGACGAGTTGATCGCCTGGGGCATGCGGTTCGATGAGTCGGGTGGCGCGTACGCCCTCACGCGCGAAGGCGGACACTCTGTATCGCGAGTACTCCATTCCCAGGGCGACGCCACCGGCAGGGAGATGGTACGGGTCCTAAACGCACAGGTCCGCGCGAACGAGCGCATCCGCGTCTTCGAGAACTGCTTCCTCATCGACCTTCTCACCGAGGGGAATTCGTGCGTCGGGGCTGTCACGTTTCATCGGAAGCACGGGCACCAGTTGATCCGGGCGCGACGGACGATACTCGCCGCCGGCGGGGCTGGGCGCGTCTTTCGCGAGACCTCGAATCCCGCGGTCGTGACTGGAGACGGGTTCGCGTCTGCCTACCGCGCCGGGGCGGCGCTGGCCGACATCGAGATGGTCCAGTTTCATCCGACGACGCTGTACGTTGCCGGATCGACGCGGCCTCTCATCTCCGAAGCCGTCCGGGGGGAAGGCGCTTACCTCGTCGACCGCGGTGGCGAGCGTTTCATGACCGCGTTTCACCCGGACGGGGAGTTGGCGCCTCGTGACGTGGTCAGCCGCGCGATCTACCGACGCATACGCGAGACGCGCGCGAACTGCGTCTATCTCGATGTCCGACATCTGGGAAAGGCCAAGTTCGTGGCGCGTTTCCCCGGTATCGCGAAAGTGTGCGCGGGGTTTCAAATCGACGTCGGCAAGGAGTTGATCCCGGTTCGACCCGCCGCACACTACATGGTCGGGGGCGTCGTCACGGATCTCGACGGGAAAACCGACGTTGACGGCTTACTTTGCTGCGGGGAGGTTGCGTGTACGGGGCTGCACGGCGCCAACCGACTTGCGAGCAATTCCTTGCTTGAGGGGCTGGTCTTCGGGGCGATCGCAGGTCGTACCGCCGGGCAGACGGCGGGCGGCGACCCCGCGCGATCGGGCGAATCGATCGCCAGCGAGAACCCGTCTTCGGACAGGACACCGCTCGATCTGGGAGACATCGCCAACAGTCTGAAGAGCCTGATGTGGCGAAACGTGGGCATCGAGCGATGTGGGAAGCGACTGAGCGAGACGGCGGATATCATCGACTTCTGGGGCCATTACGTCCTCGACAAGACGTTCGACGACGTCGCCGGATGGGAGATGCAGAACATGCTAAGCATCAGCCGCCTCATCAGCACAGCCGCGCTGGAGCGTTCGGTGTCGCTGGGCGTGCATTACCGGACGGACGGGCCGGGCACTGACATCGACGAAGCACCGTCGCATATTGTACTGAAGCGTGGCGCGGACGGCCTGCGAGCGTATCGAGCCGACGTTGATTTCAACCTGCTCGCCGACGTCCCCTGACGTCCACGTCCCTACTCGAACGCGCTACAGGCTCCAAACGCAGCACCTGTGTGGGCCGATAATGCGAGGGTCATGGGGTCAGGCGAGCGGTGAGCCTCTGTCTCGTCAGCGATCGTAGTGGATAGATCGGAAGCTTGTGCGGGCGGGATCGGGAATCGCCGATAACGCACGCACCGGGGGATCCACCCGAAGCGGAACAAACTCCGCTCGTAAGATCCACCCTTGGACGTTAGCGCCAGCTGCGGGGAAGCAGCGGTTCGCGTGTCAAGACGAGTGGCTGCATGCCGGTGTCAAGGGGCGACGGCGCGGCGGAAGACAAGCGGAATTGGGAGGTTGCGTGATGGAAGGCTTGCATCCTATGATGTCGCGTTCGAGCGTCGGAAATGGAAAGCAAACCGGAGTTGCGTCACAAGCGCATCGCGATCTGATGGCGAATATCGAGTCACGCAAGGGACTGGTTGGGATCGTCGGCCTTGGATACGTTGGGCTGCCTCTGGCGAGGACGTTTTGCGGATCGGGGTTCAGCGTCCTCGGCCTCGACGTCGACCCGAAGAAGGTCGAGCAACTGAACAAGGGACGGAGCTACATCAAGCACATTCCGTCGTCGCTCATCAGAGGCTTGGTCCGCGAGAAGCAGTTCAGTGCGACCTCGAATCCGAAAGACCTTCGGCGCTGCTCGGCCATTCTCATTTGTGTGCCGACGCCGTTGACCAAGACTCGGGATCCGGACATGAGCTACGTGGAGCGCACGGCTGAAATGCTCTCCAAACACATTCAGAAAGGGCAGCTCATCGTCCTCGAAAGCACGACGTACCCGGGGACGACCCGCGAGCTCATCTTGCCCATTCTCGAGAAGAGCGGCCTGAAGGTCGAGAAGGACTTCTACCTGGCCTACTCGCCTGAGCGTGAGGATCCCGGGCGTACGAACTTCACGACCGAGACGATTCCCAAGGTCGTGGGCGGGATCGGTCCCAAGAGCCTCAAGGCGGCGGTGGCGCTATACGGTGCGGCGATCTCCAAGGCGGTCGCGGTGTCGAGTTGCGAAGTGGCTGAGTGCTCGAAGATCCTCGAAAACGTCTACCGTTGCGTGAACATCGCGATGATTAATGAGGTCAAGATGCTCCTCGACCGGATGGACATCGACGTTTGGGAGGTGGTTCGTGCCGCGTCGACGAAGCCGTTCGGGTTCCAGCCGTTCTATCCGGGACCTGGGTTGGGCGGTCACTGCATCCCGATCGACCCGTTCTACCTGACATGGCGGGCGCGCCAGTTCGACATGAGCACGCGCTTCATCGAGCTCTCGGGCGAAATCAACGCTCAGATGCCAGCATACGTGATCCACCGCCTCATGGACGCGCTGAACAGCGTCAAGAAATCGCTGAACGGCGCCAAGGTTCTGGTCCTTGGCTTGGCGTACAAGAAGGACGTTGACGACATTCGCGAATCGCCCTCCATCGAGCTCATCGAGATGCTGCAGGAAAAGGGTGCGAAGGTCGACTATAATGACCCCCACGTGCCAACGACGCACAAACAGCGGGAGCACAACCTCCGGTTGCGAAGCAAGCCATTGACCGAGCGCATGATCGCCGGATATGACTGTGTTCTGATCGCAACCGACCACAGTGACTACGACTACGCATGGATCGTCAAACACGCGCAGCTCATCATCGACACGCGAAACGCCACGGCGTCGTGTCGCAACCACCGGAAGAAGATCTTCAAGGCGTAGCGGCACGCGCATTGCCGAATCGCCGGCGATCGGGGCTGGTATGCTTCCTGGCGGCGATTTGCCTCGTCGCCGCCCCCGCAGGGGCTCAGCGTAACAAAAACGTCGCACCGCGTGCCGACAAGGTTTTGCTCGCCCACTGGCGAACCGCATGCGAGCGGGTCCGCGATGGTGACCCGTGGTCGGAAATCGCCGACGGCCTGCAGTCCGCCATCGACGCGACTGACGTGGACCGGGTGCATCCGGACATTTCCATGTACCTCGACGCATTGCGGGCGGCGGCGCGCGAGGCGGGCGATCTCCCACAAAACCGCCCTGGTGCGTCGCCCGAGGAGTTGGTGTCGCTTCTGACGCAGTCACACGTTATCCAAGGACAGCGCGGATTCGACGGGCTCCTGTTCGCGCCGCTGCACGTCCATGCCGAATCATCGACCGTAACGCGGATGCATTGGAACCAACTCGCCGACCAGCCGGAGCACGAATTCACCGATCCAGCCATTCGCGTTCTCCACCGCGAACGGGACATCATCCCGCATCTCATCGCCGCCCTTGACGACAGGACAGCCACACGCTGCACGTTCGTTCGCCCTGCCACGAGCACAAACCCGTCCGACATGTACCTGCGCGGTGAACTCGCCATGGCGCTTCTGGAAGCCCTCGCGAAGTGCAGGTTCTACGTCAGCGAACGCTACAAGCGATTCGTTCACCATGACGACGCGAAACGGCGAGAGGCGATCGCCCTCGCGGAATCGTGGTGGCAAACCGCATCCGAGATGACGCCCCTTGACGCGCGGTCGCAGCTGATCTCACGGGTGGCGTACGAGCACGCGGCGGAGATGATCAATCTGCTCGTCATCGAGAACCACACTGAGCGGGCCGTCAGCCATCTCCGGGCGTTTCTCATACAAGATGACGGTTCCGTCCGCTTGGAAGCGGCTCGGTCGCTCGTCGCGCTCGGAGACCAATCACCTCTGGCTGCCATCGTCCGGCAGGTCCGCGAGGAGAAGAAGATCACGGACCAGGAAGCGCGATTGCTCGTCGCCGAGGGCGGGAATCGGGAGTACCGGCTTCTCCGCGAATTGCTGGGGGAAGGACTCGAAGCGGTGCCAGGCGACCAGGTGATCGCAGCCAGGAACATCCTGAGGGGAATCACGCTCGCGCTCGAAAGCCGTATGGCGATTCCGCTGCTGGCCATCGCCCTCGATCCGCAGGACACGACGACGATCGGTACCGGCGTCGCACGCGAGATCCAGGAGCTGCTCCCCGACGGCGGGGCCACGCGGGCGGACTTGGCAGCGGCGCTGATCCAGCAGGAAACGCGCCGCAACTTCCGGTACGACGCCGAGGCGGAACCCGAGTTTCGACGTAAGGGGATCGCGAGAATCCGTGATTGGTGGGAGCGCGAGGGGAGCGCCGTGTACCGATTCGAGAATGCCCGTTCGCGACGTGGAGACGGGATCCGCTGACGCCAACGACGCTCCTTCCCCTGGAAATCCGAATCCTCGCCCGCTACAATGGCATCCCGGAGGTGATCGATGCGCTGCCCAGCGCTCTGGCGTGCCGAATCAAGAACAACGCATGCGGGAGCTTCGTGGGGTTCATGGCTACAGTGCTTGTCCCGATCAAATCAGAATCGCCCGGCTTGACGTTTGAGGAGTAGCGTAATGGGTACACGCTTCACGTTCGCCACTACCGTTGTCACCACCCTGTTGGTTGGAGCCGCGGCAGAAGCCGGCGGAGCGAACAACCTTAATCCACAGAATTCGCTCTGCCTCGACCTGCGGAGCGTCAACGCTTCGGGGTCGCTGGGCGCGTGTCAGAGCGACGACACCGAGTGCCCGGACCATCCAATAGGCGGGCCGCTGCAGTGTTCTGACGATGACCTTGACCCGCTCAACGGGGGAATCTGCGTCACGCGGGCGTGCTACGTGCTTGACCAAACGGTCGTTGTCGACATCGAACTCGGCCCTACTTCTCAACCGGCATGCGGCGCGCAGGTCTTCCTCGGTTGGGACACCGAATCGCTCGACTTTGTCACGCTCGATACCGATCCCGACAGCGAGTTGGGCTGGCCTCTCGTTTTCATCAACCACGTCGAGCACGATGCGGGTCGCATCGATCTTGTCCTCGGTCTACCCGTCGGCGTTTCGTGCGACGCGGTCAGCGCCTCGGAAAACGGCGGGACCATCGCCCGTCTGATTTTTACGGCCACTGGCGAGTGCGATACCCCCGGCGTCTTGTTTGTCCCCAACAACCCGCCGACCAGAGTCTCCGGCCCCAACGGCGCCTTGCCCATCGTTGGCTGCAACGGCGACGCGCTCCCGTCCGACACTGGCGAGATGATTGTGAACGCAACGCCACCTGTGTGGCAATGCCCACCGAATAGTTCCGGCAGCGCCGCGTGTCTCACGAACACTCGCGAGGTCTTCTTTCCGCCCGTATCGGTCGCCACGTCTTGCGGCGACATCGCGGGTCCGGTCACCGAACTCTGTACCGTTGAGTACTTCCCAGCCTGCGTCGACGACCAAGACTGCCCCGGCGACGCCACATGTGTGGACGCTGTGTGCGACGCGCCGCACATTCCGGACATCCTGGACCCTCTCGATTACCTGGACGGAGGGGGAGCCTTCCTTCCCGGGCGCACCGAGATTCGCTGCGCCGCCAGCAGCGGGTGCGGCGAGGTGTCCACGTGCTCCACGGACATCGTCAATACCGGACTCAACCGGATCGTCATCGACATCGAGCTCTCGCCCACGATGGTCCCCGGAGATCCCGCGAATCCCACCACCCGATGCATCGAGTTCTCGCTGAGCGACTGCAGCCCCGTTGTTCCGAGCTACCTGTTCTCGCAAGACGTTGTGTTCGGCCTGATCGCCAACATCCCCGGCCACGGTACGGCGATCGCCGAGATTCCACCAGCCAACTGGACGTGCGTGACGGCGCGCGACACTCGACATTCGCTCGCCTCAACGTGCGATGTCGCATGCGTCGACGGCGATTTCACCGCAACATTCAAGGGGCCTCCGCCTCAGGAACCCGTCTGCGAGTGGCTGACCCAGGGTAATCTCGACGGTAACGACGTGATCGACATCATCGACTTTACACTGCTGGGGGGACAGTACCTCTCGATGCCCGGTGCCGCCGCGCCATGCGACTACCCGTCCATCCACGCGGATATCAACGGCGACGGCGTGGTGACGCTCGCCGATTTCACCTACGTCGTGGTAAATTTCCTCGACAAGTCCCATCCTCCGTGTCAGGGCATCTGCAGGTCAAGCCCGTAATCCCGATCGGCGACAACTATCCGCTGGGTTTGACGCGGACTGGACACTTGGGCAACGCGTTGAGGAAGGACTTGCCGTAGGACTTCTGAACAATACGGGGGTCGAGGACGACGACGGTTCCGCGATCGCGCTGTGAGCGGATCAGCCTGCCCGCGCCTTGTTTGAATCTGAGAATGGCTTCGGGAAGTTGGAAGCCGCGGAAGGGTTCGCCGCCGTTTTTCTTGATGCGTTCGATGCGGGCTTC
>JAJDDS010000498.1 GCA_029260195.1 Phycisphaerae bacterium | reverse complement strand
TCGCCACCGCTCGACACCACCGATCCCCCGGGCTGCAGGCCCGCGGCGAGCGAAGCTCGCCGCGGAAGCCCTTTTCATGGAGTCACAAACTCCTTTTCATCACCTCATTTCATTCCCATGATGAGCTACGGAAGCATTCGCAAAACGCCATCGCCTTGAACCACCACAGGAGAGTCATGCGTACCGAACGATGTATCATTCCACCGCGATCGTCACGCAACTCGTACAGACAATTGAGAATAGCAGCATCTTCACGCAACGGCCCAGCATGGCGAGACAACCAGGCCGCGCGCACCGTCCCGAAAGGTCAACGTTCCGCCGGCACAAGGTCCATTTTCCACAAACCAAAATGACCCAGCCCCAATACCCTCGCGGATGTCACACCAACGCCGCTTCTTCGCAATGGGTGTACAATCCAACCACGCCAGCCCGCCCGTCCCGCACATGAGAATCGCCCAACGCATCGCTTGGAAACGTGTTCCAATAGTCCCCCGCCCATCGTCCCTTCAGTTCACCATGCAACTTGCGTAACGCACCGGGCCGCAGGCCCGGGGCCGGGCCCGAAGGGTCCGGCCCCGGCGGCGGACCGAGGCCGTAGGCCGAGCGTCCTCCAACGCGTCGAAGACGCGTTCCCGATTGACGCTGCCGGATTAGAAGCACCGGAGATGACCGACGCGATTCAGTCACGAGACGCATCGCCCCGTTCGAACCAGATGACCCGATGCGGCTTGTCCACTCGCCGTAAGTGGCCTAACCGCACATCGACGAAGTACCGGGCACCGTTCACACGGACAACCGGAAGGTGTCGCGGCGTAGGCGTTAAGAAAATCACGCCAACCACCTCGCCAATGCGGCCTCTTGCCTCTTGATTCTTGCCGCTTCGATCCCTTCGCCTTCCTTCTGCAGTCTCCTGGCACGACGGTCTAACCTAGCCAACGCCAACATGTCATCATCGACGACGTCTTCCATGTCGATAATGCCCATCTGCAGGCACTTCAGTACTAAGTACTTCGCTTTTCCCGGCATCCGTCCTTTCACGATGCCAATCATGATCATGACATCCTTGAGCTCCTCTCGAAGCCGCTCGAGCTTGTATCGTGCGTTGTCGAATGCGGGCACGGTTCGCTCGAAATCCACCGTTCCGAAAGCACCCCAATCGACTCCGCCGGATTCGTCGATCGCCGCCGTGATGCCCGAGCGTTTCTTCTGAAGCGGCAACGCCAAAACCGGTCTCCATTCGTCCATCACGACCCGACGTTCGAGCTCGTCCGGCTCGGCAAGCTCTTCGTCATCCAGGCCCGGGACGCTCCCGTACCGATTTTTCCGCTCGCGTTTCAGCGACGCCGACTCAGGCACCACGATGCCCTCGTAAATCACAAAACTTGTTTCCTCTTCCATTTTTTCAACCTCCGTCTTTCGACGAACCGTAGCGAAAGACGGGGGGAAGCTTGCTCCTCGCGAATTCCCGCCGTGAACGAGCTTGCCTTTTATGGCTTTCGGCAAGCCCATCGATCTCGGCCAAAGCCTTGGCCGCAAGAATCTTGCCGAAGGACTTAAATGGCGAGATTGTGCGGTGGGAATTCCTGATTCGAGCCCGGCAGACGGGCCTCGAATCTACTTCACGGCGAAACCGTGACCACCACGATCCCTCGTGGCACACAGCACCATGAACGGTGCTGTTTCACCAAGCCACGTCATCGAACTCGCCCTTTGTGTTGACCGGTACCCGATCACCGCAATAGCAGCATCGGTCTCCCGACTCCATGCAACGTCGTGATAGGGCCAACACCCGTCCGCACCATCGACATTCGTACCACGTGCATTCATCCCGCCTCCGCAGCCCTTTCGCAGAGAAGAAGCGAGCGAATTCAATGATACGGAAGGGTGGCGTGACGATCCTGAATTCGTCAAGACGATTGTCGATGAAGTAGTCCTTGCCCTCAAAACGGAGCGTCGGTAGCTGGCGTGCTCCGGGACTGGTGGATAGGTTTGTTTCGCTCACTGGCATTTCTCCAGGTCTCACCGCTCTGCTGGCGATTCGCCCCCACGAAAGTGAACCGCCGACATTCCCATGCCCCAGATCAAACGTCGGGTCTCGACGGATCGACCGCGGGATGCTTCCTCAGGGAATGCCTCCGGCTACGACCATTGTCCCGGTATCGACCGTCACCACGTCGACCGCGATCCGACCGCAGAGCATCGAACCACTTTCGGCGGAACCACCGATCAAGATTGCTTCGCCTCAGACGGTCAATCGCCGTTTCGATTTCCGCTCGGCACGTAGCCTGGGCAGGCGTGGCTTCCGACGGGCGATGCTCGTTTGTCCTGTTTGCTTGCATCATCAATGCCTCCGGTGCGACCACGCTGACGGCGGTTCGTCCACAGCGAACGAACCGCCGTATTCTTGCTGCCCCAATCAGACATGACCGGGTGTTGTGATGCCTGGACCACGAATCTTGACGACCGCCGACGTTTAGTCGAATGTTCAACGAGGACCGGCAGCGGAGCGGGTCCGGAGTACATCGCTCTCGATCTCGGTAGTGACGACACACTGATTGACCTTGGGAATCGCCACACGCCATGGGAGTGGACCTATATGACATTTGGACGAACGCCGTGAGCATCCAACCTAACCGTAGGTTTCCTTCGAGGGCACTTGCCCGATTGGCCTTCTTGTCCCTCGCCCTGTTGACGCTGGCGGGATGCCCCCTGGCGCCGATACCCGACACCGCCGCGCTGGCGGCGCGCGAACCCGTTTCCATATCGTCCGATCAAACGGTGGAGGCATCACTCGGGAGTGGGGCACCGAGTTTAAGTGATTCGACGTGGGCGGTGTACCGCACCTCTGATGAGGTCTTGCTCTTCCGCATCCAGTTCGGACCCAATGGCGAGGTGGAGCGACTGTTCGACAGCTTCGTATTCGCCCAGCCCTGGCTCGGCAATGAGATCGTCGCCGATGGACAACCCCACGCGACCGCGTTTCCCGGTGGAAGCTACATCTCGGGCGCCTACGCTTCCGAGGAGGATGATCGGATCGGCGTCCTTGGTGTCCTGCATGGGCTGCTGGCCGGGCTGCATCTCGGAACGGCCAGGTTGAGCCTCTATGGCTTGTTCGACGGAGACCGCTTCACGGGTACGATGATTCGTGAAGTGGTAGTTCTCGCCGAAACACCGTTTTCGGCGCCGGGCGACGCCGAGTTTGCGGCGCACGCAATCCGCGAGTGACACCTGAACCTTTCGACATTTCATCGCACGGTTCGTGGGCGCGAAAAAGATGGACACCCGCGCAGGCTGCCGTATGTTGCGAGATTGACCGTGTACGCCGCTACTCCGAAAGAAGGCTGGTGCCATGATTAACCACCGCCAGGTCTACCAGGTCATCCGTCAGGCGCTCCGCAAAGGAACCGACAAGAAACTGGTCAAGAATTCCGAGGAGTTGCGCGCCGAGGGTTTCGGCTGGCGCTATGACGGCCTGGGTGACTGGCAAACCGACGCGATCTTCGAGAGACTGCAAGGACTGGGCATCGACACCGACCAGCACCGATTCGAAGAACAGGCTCGGGCCGCGGGCCGCTGTTTCGAACTCGAAGAACAATGGCGGGACGGAACCGATATCGACGACAGGACGCCTTGGGACGACTTTCCATTCCTGGCCTGTGAAGAGCTGTGGCGCCGCCTGACACCTCAATTATTGTGCCCGGAGATCGTGGCGGCCCGCCTGGAACAGACCATCGAGCGTCTAACGGAAGATGGGGACTCCCAAGCACTGGATGTCGGCCATGAAGGCATTGACGCCGCCATGGTACTCATGGACTACTTGGAGCGCCATCCCGCAGAGGGTCGTCAGAAGGCATTTGATGAGGTGCTCGGTTGTTCCACCTACGACTTCGGCGAATGGCTGGTCGACATCGCTTTGGATTACGGTCACGACCATGTGGAACGGGTCCGCCGCATCGCCGAGGTCATGTCCGAGACCGAGTACGCCGAGAATCTCTGGACCGATCTCGCCTGCTCCCTGGAAAGGGCCGGCCTGTGCAACGAAGCGGAGGAGCTTGTCGAGAGGAACCTCCAGCGCTGGCCGAACGACGTCTGGGTGCGCATCAAGTCCGGCGACGTCTTCCGCGATCTCGGTGATACCGACACCGCCGTGCAATGCTATTCCACGGCCTTGAGGCTGGCGTCAACGCCGTATGACTGGGAGGGTGTCGCCGAACGCTTCGAACCACTCCTCTCGGGGCTCGGCCGCTGTGAGGAATGGAAACGGCTCAAACAGAAACACGCCAAGCCAGCCAACCCTCCCATCATCCCTTTTTCGAGCGCACCGGCGGGCGCCTCTCGGGAAATCGCCCCGATCGACCCCAAGGGTCCCATCGGCGTTATTACGAGCGGCCCGTCTCCGCAAATCATCTCCGGCTCACCGGCTCCGTCGTTCCCGAATGCCAAAGTCGGCCGCAACAGTCCGTGCCCGTGCGGTAGCGGAAGAAAGTACAAGAAATGTTGCATGGGACGGGAATGATGTGGACGGCGCGCAGCAGGGCCAAGGAAACGCGATACGCAAATGAAGCTGTATCTCGTCCAACACGGTGACGCGGTCGCGAAGGAGCTCGACCCGGAACGCCCTCTCAGCGATCAGGGGCGGATTGACGTTCAAAGTGTGACGCGTTTTCTCGCGCGAGCGGGGATCGGCGTGCCGGTCATTCTTCACAGCGGCAAAAAGCGTGCGGCGCAAACCGCCGAACTGCTGGCCGGCGGTGTCGGCCAAAGCCCGAGCCCGGACAAGATCTCCGGCATTGATCCCCTCGACCCCGTGGCTCCGTTTGCGCAGACCGTTGGTGAATGGACATCGGACACGATGGTGGTTGGCCATCTGCCGTTTCTTGGAAAGCTCGCCTCCCTGCTCGTCACCGGCAACGAGACCCCATCCGTTGTCGCGTTTCAACCCGCGAGCGTCGCGTGCCTTGAACGCGGCCAGAACGACCGCTGGACGCTCGATTGGATGATCCGGCCGGAGCTTGTGACGGGTGAATGCCGCGGCCGGCAATGACGCGTAGCGCGCACTTTCCGGGTACACTTTCAACGTTGCGTGTCACCAAAACTGTTTACGATTCAAGGAGCGAATCCATGCCGTACATCATTAACAAGATCGACGTGTGGGCAGCCGACATCCCCAACCAGCCCGGAACCCTGGCGCGGGTGCTTGATGGTCTCAGCAGCGCGGGCGTTCAACTCGAATTCATGATTGCCCGGAAAGCAAGCGAAACCACATCCCGGGTGTTCTTTGCGCCGATCAAAGGCGCGAAGCAGCAGCGAGCGGCGTCGTCCATTGGCTTGGCCCGGGCCGCTGGCATGCATTCGCTGCGCATCGAGGGGCCCGACCGGGCAGGCCTGGGTGCCAAGATCACCAACGCGGTCGCAGAGAACGGCGTCAATCTGCGTGGCGCCTCCGCTGCGGCCATCGGCAAGAAGGCCGTCTTCTACCTGGCCGTCGAGAACGAGCAGGATTTGAAGCAAGCGACGCGGGCGGTGCGAAAGCTCCTCGACGGGTAGCCCGGATCTGCCGTCATCGCTTTCATTTGACACGGCCGACCATCCAAGCGTGGCGGCGGACCAGCAAACCCGCGTCCAAGGTTTGCGCATCGCATACGACAGCTTTTCCATGGCGGGTCGGCGCGACCTGCACCACATCATGCAGATTGACGACGTTTTCAGAGTGATTCTGATTATCGGCTTCACCGCCGTCTTCCCCATCGCGCTCTATCACCGCCTCAAGTCTCAGGCGTCGAAGGAAAAGCTGAACCGTCGCGAGGAAGGCCTCTTCATCCTCCTGACTTTGCGCCCGGTGGCCCTTTTCAGAATGCTTGGCATTTTGGCGTATCTGATCAACCCGGCTTGGATGGCTTGGTCTTCTGTGCCGTTGCCGCTCTGGATCCGCTGGTGCGGCGTGGGTCTCGGCGTCACGGCTGCTACGCTGTTGATCTATGTGCTTCGATCGCTCGGAACGAATCTAACGGACACGGTCGTCACCCGAGCTCGTCACACGCTCGTGACCACCGGTCCTTATCGATGGGTGCGGCATCCGTTCTACATGGCAACCGCGCTTGCCGTGACTGCTGACTCGATCGTGATCGCGAACTGGTTCTTGGCTTTGACAGGTGCGGCAGTTGTTGGCCTCATCATCCTGCGAACCCGAACCGAGGAAGAGAAGCTCGTGGACCGATTCGGCGGCGAGTACAAGGAGTACATGGAGCGAACCGGGCGGTTCTTCCCTCGGCCGTAAAAAGACTAGCGCCAGCGAGCGGCACCGACCGTTT
>JAJDDS010000497.1 GCA_029260195.1 Phycisphaerae bacterium | reverse complement strand
AAATCGAACCTCTCGCCCGGGGGCTTGGTCCGCTTTAGGATCTCCAAGGCCAGAGTCGTCTTCCCGACCTGCCGGGCGCCCAGGATAGCTACGACGGGGAACTGCCGGAGCAGGCGCCGAACGGCGTCCAGATGTCGGTCTCGCGGGATCATCGTGTTTGATTATATCGGAAAAACCGGAGTTTGTCTCCGATATTTCACACGAGTCGCGTTTTCTTGCAGGGTGTACTGGCGCCGGTCCACCCCGGGTCTTGCCAGGCTGAACGTCGCCAGCGTGATTTTCTAAACCGAGCGAACCCGATCGCTGCGACGGTTCCACGACGGAGAAGGCATAGCGATGCCGGCATCGATGGCGAGGAAAGATGTTACGCCGTTTTTGTGGACAAGTATGTGTACTCCGCCCGAATTCCTTGTCCATCTGTGTCCGTCGGTGTACCTTGGTGTCACTCTATGTCCGGCGTCGAACGGTGATGCGGGCAATATGTGGTATGTTGACCGTTTAGAGAGGGTATCCCGCAAAATCGATTCCCCCCGCCTCCAATCCGCCACCCTTTGCTGGCAAAGGACTTCCGGACGGCACGTTCAATAGTGCGGACTATCGTGCGGAGTAGATCCCTGGAGGCCAGCGCCACACCCCTGTAGGGCTTGAGAAACGCGGAAAACGGCCTCCCTAGTCGCCCGCCATCACGGTTCTTTGAACCGAGTGGCGAATCGCACGCCCGATGACACGCCCATGGTGTTTGTCCCAAGGCTACCCAGGACAACCCTTGCCAGCGAACTTCCAGGGGTGCTTTGGGAGGCGGCGGTAATGTCGGTGCGAGCCACCACGAGACGGTAGCTCGGCACTCCACACGACCCCGGCAACCTTGCTGCCGATTGGCCCGAGCCCGGCTCACCGAACGTCACTTTGAACGTCACTTAGAGCGCGCATACGTTCCAATATGGGTGCGCCGCCAGTACGCGGCCCGTCCATGAACTGTGACAGCGCGCATAAACCGTGGTTTTGCAAGGGTTTGGCGGGGGCGACAAACCGGCGGACCCTACTGGGGGTCAAGAGGTCGCTGGTTCGAATCCAGTCGCCCCGATTAACGTAAGTCACGCCGAACGCTTGAGTTAGCGTACCTTCCTGCGTGGGGAAGTGCGGCTCGAAGGTCCCAAGATTTTGGTAGTCTACCAAAATCGCGGGCTTTGGAGGCCGCACGATGTCCAAGAAAACAACCAGAATCCCAAAGTACGGTTTGCACAAACCAACAGGGCAAGCTCGTGTCGTGCTGGACGGTCGTAGCCATTACCTCGGCAAGTTTGGGGGCGAGGAGAGCCGGCAGGAGTATCAGCAGCTCATTTCATCATGGCTCGGGAGCAGCCGAACGCTGCCTCAAGAAGTGGGTGGGCCAGCGGCGCAGCAGCGCGCCGCGTCGGTGACTTCAAGACAGGCCCGAAGCGCTTTGCCGAACTTCGGGCAGGCGCAGCCATCGCTTTGGTGACCGCCGCCCTTTGATCATCGTCGAGCTGGGCGAGCACCTCTTCGTCCAATGACCTTGACGGCGTTGCTTCGGGCACGCCCGCTTGACGAACGTCGAAGAGCCATGCCGGCAGGTACGCGTTATGACCCTGGTCCTTTCGGAAGCGGTCCATCCCACGGCGTTCGGTGTGGAGCGGCTTCAAGTCGCCAAAGACGGATGTGAGGAGAAACCCTTCCTCGGGAACGGCCCGCAACATGGCGTCGCGGTCATCGTCATCCGGTTGAACCGTCACGAAAACAGATGTCTGACCATCGGCGTTGGCGCACTCCAAACGACGGTGTTCGCCCTGCTGTTGGAGACGAGATGCGGGGCTTCCATTGGAAGCGGCGATCTTGACCACAGAGCCGACCCGGACCAGACGTTGCCGCTTGTCCGTCGGGGGATCCCACCGATCTTGCGAACGTGAGGCGCCGAGCGGGGCCACGAGCATCACCGCAGATCCCACCTGGCGCTTCAGGTTGCCAGGGTCGTGCTTGCCTCGGGTGGAGAAGCGTATCTTGCCACCATCTGTAATCTCACGTCGCTCGTAACGAAGCGCCACTTGACCCAGGTGAACGAGTTTTTCTCTCCAATTCAGGTAGGACCGCCACAACTGGAGCCGCTCCTCCGCATGCTCCCGTTGGCGGGGAAGCGCCTCGAGGAGCGCGAAATCGTCAGGCTCCATCCACTCACCCGAGGGGTTGATGTGCACTTGGCCGGAGACCTGCACCTCGAACGATCGAGGCTGGACATGGGGCACAAGCACAAACCCGTCAACGACCAGCCGTCCTTGTCTCCGGTAGGCGCGAAAGGCCGGAGCATGGCCGCCCACGGCAAACGTCGAAGAGTGCGGGCCGACGACCGGCGGTCGCAGCAGCCATCGGCCGTACTCGTCCGCCGAGGTGTTGGTAATGATGACGCTGCCGGGCAGCCCGTCGGGCCAGACCCTTTGAAGGTATTCGCTGGCCGGATCGTGCGGATCCCCGAGGCCCAGCGGGCCACGGTGGGTCTCAAGGAAACGGGCGAATCGGTCCTGGTGCCGCTCCGCCCGGAACTGAAAGTCCAGGCAGATTCGTTGCACGACGACAGGACGATTGTCCTCAGTGATGACCGCCGCCGGCTCAACTGTGTTGTCGATGACTGGCATAGTTTTGAACGCCTCGAAAAGTTATCC
>JAJDDS010000496.1 GCA_029260195.1 Phycisphaerae bacterium | reverse complement strand
TTCTGCAAACCAACGTCAAACGCATGCTCGCCTACTCGAGCATCGCCCACAGCGGGTACATGTTGATCGGCCTGCTCGTCGGCCCCACCTGGGGGCAAGGCCCGATGCACGACGGCGTCGCAGCCGTCATGTTCTACATCGTCATCTACGGCGTTATGAACCTCGGCGTCTTCGCCGTGTTGTCCACCCTTAGCGTTCCGGGTGAGTCGCCGGATTCACCCCGGGCAGCCGAGACCCTCGACGACCTCGCCGGACTCTCGCGACGAGCACCACTGGCCGCACTCGCCATGGTCATCTGCACGTTCAGCCTGATGGGCTTCCCGCCGACGGCCGGCTTCATGGGCAAGGTCTACCTCTTCTCCGGCGCGTTCTCGACGGGCGAGTATTCGCTGATCGTGCTGGCGATCATCGCAGTGATCAACTCCGCCATCGGCGCCGCCTACTACCTGCGCATCGTCGCCGCCTGCTACCTGCGTGAACCCACCGGCGAATCCCACCGCACCGGCGGCGCCATGCCCCGCGTCGCCCTCGCCGTCTGCAGCCTCGCTATGCTCGCCCTGTTCATCCGCCCCGGCGATGTCGTCCGACACGCCCAGTCCGCCACAAATGACCTGCAAACCCCCGCGTCGTCTCTCGCCAGCGCCGATGTCACCAATACCGATCACCCATGAAAATGCGATCGCGACTACCTGACCATCGCCTTCCACCCCGCATGCTTGGATAGCCTCGATGCCCGAGTTCAGCGGTCAGACCATCAGCCTCATCGCCGCCGCCGTCGCCATCGGAAACCTCGGCCTGTATTGGCTGCGAGTCAAAGCGGTGCGGCTTCCGGATCGAGCGACCGGACAACAAGTCGCCATGATGCTCGCCGGCGCGCTGGCCGTGACGGCGCTGATGAATCAACCCGGCTGGGTCGGCGGAACCGCCGCGACGATCGCGCTACTCCTCGCCGCCGCCTTCCTCATCATGACGCTTACCAGCGGAACCCCCTCCACTGCGCCGGCTGTCGAAGTGGGTCATCCGGCCATCGACTTCACGACCACCGACAGCCAAGGCGACCCGTTCACACTCTCGCAAGTCAAAGGCCGCCCTGTCCTGCTCAAGTTCTTCCGAGGGCACTGGTGAATACACTGCATCGCTGAGTTGCAGCGATGGGAAGCATGCCGCGAGCGGTTTCGCGCGATCGGTGTGCGGTTGGTCGCGATCAGCGCCGATACCGTCGCCGAAGCCGCTCGGATGCGCGAGCGACACGGATTCGAAATGACCCTTCTCAGCGACGAATCACTGAGCGTCATCGACCTCTACCACCTGCGCCACGAGCGCAACGTTACCCCCACACGTGGATTGATCCGACCTCTCGCCGTCCCCGCCACCATCCTGATCGGCACCGATGGTGTCGTGAAGTGGATCGACCGATCCAGCGACTTCCGCACCCGCTCAAGCCCCGACCACGTACTCGCCGCCGTCGGTGACGCGCTCGCCGATCACCTGTGACGACACCGGGGATGCCAACCCGCCTCAACCGCGGTAACATAGTCCGCCATGCCCGCGCCCGAACGCAATCAGTGGATCGAAGCGTGGGAAGCGACCAAGGAACGCTCCGTCGCTCTCCGCGAGCAAATCCGCGACTGGTGGGAAGCGGTCAAGCGCGAACCCGCCCTCTTCTGGCAGACCGCCCCAGTCCGCTACACCACCTACGCGATCGGAGCCATCGTCTGCATCGTCGCATTGCGTACCGTCATCGGCGCATTGCAACCAGCCGGTGGCCCCACTTTCCAACCGCGTGCCAAGACGGCGCTCTTCGACGCCCTCTGCTACAACCCCGAGTGCCGAAAGCACTTCGTCATCGATCGCAAGTTCAAGTTCCGCGACTTCCCGGTCGCCTGCCCGTTCTGCAAACAGGAAACCGGACAGCGAGCGCTGCGCTGCGCCTCCGACACGTGCCGAGGCAAGCTCGTCATGACCATCGAGGAAGATCGGAAGATCTACTGCGCCGAATGTGACGCCGTTCTTGGAAAACGGTGACGCGAAGTCACCCCGCCGATGGGTTGACGTCGACGAACTGCGCACCGATGCGATGAATCCCGTCGTCGGTCGGTTCACACCAACACACCCGACACCGCCACTGAATCGGACCGACGTTCTCGAGAGTTGTCTCCAGCACGAGATGTTCGCGAATCTCGACCGGCCTACCGATCAACAGACCTACGCCCCCCCTCGAAAGATCGACCAGTTGCGCGCGAATCGGCGCGCCGCAACACTCATCATCGCGTCGCCAGATCAACGCGCGACAGAGAATCGCATGACGCACCGACGACCGTTGCGTGCGCCAAAGGCCCGGTGCTTTCTTCGAGAGAACTTCGACGATCGCCGCAACGTGGTCTGGCGGCAGAGTGGCCGGCGCATCAACGGCGTCGGGGCGATCCGTCTCGGGCAATGGAGCGGGGCGCATGGGGCGACTCTCTGTGACACCGGCAGTGTCCCAGTCGAGCGCGACAGCGTCGACCGGTCAACTCCGAGTATAACACGGGACCCCACGCCGCGCGAATGGGGGGTTTCCTTCAAAACGCACGATCCGACCGGAGGTTTCACTCCACCGTTACGCTCTTGGCGAGGTTCCGCGGTTTGTCGACATTGCACCCACGTAGCAACGCCGCATGGTACGCGATGAGCTGCAGAGGAATGACGGTCAGCAGCGGCTGAAGCGACTCGATGGTGTCGGGAACGTTAATGACCCACTCCGCCAGCCTCTCGATCTGTTGATCGCCCTCGGTGGCGATGGCGATGACCCGCCCGCCGCGCGTGCGGACCTCCTCGATGTTGCTGATGATCTTGTCGTACTGCGTCCCGCGCGTCGCGAGGAAAACCACTGGCATCTGATCGGTGATCAGCGCGATCGGACCGTGCTTCATCTCCGCCGCAGGCAGACCCTCCGCATGAATGTAGCTGATTTCCTTGAGCTTCAGCGCCCCTTCGAGCGCAACCGGATACTGATACCCGCGCCCCAGGTAAAGCCAGTTTTCCCGCGATATGTTCGCCGCCGCGACGGCTTTGCATGCTCCGTCTTGCTCGAGGATTGTCGTGATCTGTTCCGGGATTCGGGACAGCGCCGTGAGGAACTCCGACGCACCGCCCTGCGACATGTGTCGGCGACGGCCGACGTAACACGCCAACATCGCCAACACCGCGACCTGCCCCGAAAAAGCCTTCGTGCTCGCCACACCGATCTCGGGGCCGACATGGAGAAAGACCCCGGCATCCGTACTCCGTGCGATCGATGATCCGACCACGTTCACCGCGCCCAGCGCCAGCGCCCCGCGCTCCTTCGCTTCATTCAGCGCAGCCAACGTATCAGCCGTTTCGCCGCTCTGCGAAATGGCCAGCACCACCGTGCCGTCCTCGATGATCGGATTGCGATAACGAAACTCGCTGGCGTACTCGACCTCGGTCGGGATGCGCGCCAGATCCTCGAACAGGTACTCGCCAACCAGCGCCGCATGCCAGGCTGTCCCGCACGCGGTCATGATGATGCGCTTCGCGCGGGTTAACTCGCGGGCGACGTCGGTGATCCCGCCCAGATGAACAGAGCCCTCCTCGGGAACGATCCGCCCCCGCATGCAATCGCGCAGCGCATCCGGCTGCTCGAAAATCTCCTTCATCATAAAGTGTTCGTGCCCGCCGAGCTCGATCTGATCGAGGGACCATTCGATTTCCTCGATGTCCTTGGTAACCGGGATGTCGTCGAGCGTCGTCGTCCGAATACTGTCGGGCGAAACGCGCACCACCTCGTTGTCGCCCAGGTAGATGACGTGCGTCGTGTGCGACAGTATCGCGCTCGCGTCGGACGCGATGATGTACTCGCCGTCGCCGATACCGACCAGCAGCGGGCTGCCGTTACGGGCAGCCACCACCGTGTCGGGCTCGTCGGCTGCGATCACCGCGATACCGTACGTCCCGCGCACCTCGCGCAGCGCCCGCTTGACCGTCCTCTCGATATCGCCGTCGTAAATGTGCGCGATGAGCTGAACCAGTACCTCGGTGTCGGTCTCGGTCGCGAACGTGACGCCCTGGTTGCTCAGGTACGTGCGCAGGGCTGCGTAGTTCTCGATGATGCCGTTATGAACCAGCGCGAAACGACCAGCCGCATCAACGTGCGGATGGGCGTTGACGTCGTTGGGGGCGCCGTGGGTAGCCCAGCGGGTGTGGGCGATGCCGGTCGTTGCGCCTTCGGAGCAGTTGATCTGGTGCTCCAGAACCGAGATCCGCCCCTTGCTCTTGGTCACCCGAATTCCGCCGGGATCGACAAACGCGACACCCGCCGAATCGTACCCGCGATATTCCAGCCTCTTAAGCCCCTCCACGAGAATGGGGAGCGCGGTCTTGCCGCCGACGTATCCAACGATTCCACACATCCAATGCTACCTCCTGAGCGGAATGAGCCCCGACGTCCTATTATCGGCCGATAAGGCGGACACCTCAACGCCACACCCGACGAAAATGGTATGGTCACCGCCCACCTCCGGTTCGGCATTTATGCCGTTTTTCTGGTAGGATCCCACAGAACTCGACCAAAACGGCTATTCGCGCGCGCCAGCCCGCCGGATTCCGGCGCGCGAACCGGAGCGCACCGCCCGTGGAACTCTTCGCCGATAACCACCGCCGCAACCGAGACCGGGTCATGCCGCTGGCTGTCCGAATGCGCCCGCGCACGCTCGATGAGTTCGTCGGCCAATCCCATTTCATCGGCCCCGGCCAGCTTCTCCGCCGCATGCTCCAAGCTGACCGTCTGACCAGCGCGGTCTTCTACGGGCCACCCGGGACCGGAAAGACGACCCTGGCCCACGTCATCGCCGGGATGACCGAAGCCCATTTCGACGAGGTCAACGCAGCCGCCGTCGGCGTCAAGGAGATCCGCGAGATTCTGGCGCGCGCGACCGACCGCCTCGAAGCGTCCGGACGGCGGAGCGTCCTGTTCGTCGACGAACTGCACCGTTTCAGCCGGTCGCAGCAGGACGTGCTGCTCGGCGACGTTGAAAACGGCGTCATCATCCTGCTGGCAGCCACGACAGAGAACCCGTTCTTCGCGATCAACACGCCACTTCTGTCCCGCAGCCAAGTCTTCCAGTTCAACCCGCTGACCGTCGAGGAGATCGAATCGCTGCTGCGCCGAGCGCTGGCGGACCAGGACCGCGGCCTGAGAAGATGGGGGGCTGAAATCGCGGATGAAGCCGCCAAACATCTGGCCACTGTCTGCGACGGGGACGCCCGGCGAGCGCTGGCTGCCCTCGAGGTGGCTGTCCTGAGCCAAACCGTTGGACATGTCGCGGACAAGCCGATCCTGATCGACCTCGCAGTGGCGGCTGAGTCGATCCAGCGAAAGGTCGTCCAATATGATGGGACGGGCGACGATCATTACGACGCAGCCAGCGCCCTAATCAAGAGCATCCGGGGGAGCGATCCGGACGCGACGGTCTATTGGCTGGCGCGGATGCTGGAGGCCGGCGAGGATCCGCGATTCCTGGCCCGGCGGATCGTAATCGCCGCGGCTGAGGACGTTGGCAACGCCGATCCGATGGGTCTGGTCGTCGCCCAAGCCGCCGCCGACGCGACGCTGTTCGTCGGCCTGCCGGAGTGCCAGTTGCCGCTCGCCCAAGCAGCGATCTATCTGGCCTGCGCGCCGAAATCGAACTCCACGACGCTCGCCATCGGAAGGGCACGCGAGGAGGTGCGTACCGGCCGAACCGTGCCGGTCCCCAAGCACCTGCGCGACGCCCACTACGCCGGAGCGTCCAAGCTGGGCCACGGCGAGGCGTATCAATACCCGCACGATTCCGAGGGCGGGGTGGTCGCGCAAGAGTACCTCGGCGTCGACCTCACCTTCTATCACCCGACCGATCGCGGATACGAAGCCGTCATGGCGAAATACCTCGACGCGTTCAAACGGTTGCGCTCCGCGCCCGAGCCGCCGTAGCCAATTCAAGAATTCACAGCGCGCCTGTTGGTTGTTTTTTTGGTCATCAAACAGCGCGCTCCGGTTGCGTGGTTCGTGTGGCGGTTTATGCTAAGTGGGCGTTGCAGTGGCGCGCACATTCCGGGCGGCGGTCGAAGTTCAGGCGAAGGGCAGGCAGGAGATAATCCACCATGGCTAGGCGTCGCAGGCGCAGACGAAATCGTACGGTACCGTTCATGTTGTTGCTGATCGTCTGCGGGACGGGGTACGTGTATCGCGACGCGTGGATGCCGGAGGGCGACGACGCCGACGCGATCGCGATCGCTCCCGGCTTGACGACCGATCGACCCGAAAACGGCCCCTTGGACGGTGGCCCGAACGCCGACGTCACCGAGCGTGGGTCCGATCCACTCCTGACGGCGTCGCCCACGACGCCGCGGCGCGATATCGGGCGCTCGACGGACGTGCTGGCAGCGGCACGGCGGGTACTGGCGGATGGAGATCTGATCTTGGCGCGCGCTCATTTCAGCGAAGCGCTGGCGGGCGGGCTGTCGCCGACCGACGAGATCGAAGCCCGGGCTGGGTTGCGCAAGCTGGGGCAACAGACCATCTTCTCGAACACCGTCACCCAAGGCGACCCATTCACCGCTCGCTACGTGATCGCACCGGGGGATACGCTCGGCAAGATCGCCAACGCGCACGACGTCACAGCCGACTTCATCGCAGCCATCAACAACATCAAAGACATGCACATGATTCAGGCCGGCCGGCGGATTAAGGTTGTGCAGGGTCCGTTCCACGCGCGGGTTACCAAGAGCACGCACACCATGGACGTCTTCTGCGGCGACGTGTTCGTTGACCACTTCAAGGTGGGTCTCGGGGTTGAGGACGGTACGCCAACCGGAACGTGGACCGTCTCGACCAAACTGAAGAACCCGACGTACTACCCGCCGCGCGGTGGCGACATGATCGCAGCCGACGATTCGTTGAACCCGCTCGGCGAGCGATGGATCGGACTCGAAGGCATCGGAGGCGAAGCCATCGGGCAGTCACGCTACGGCATCCACGGAACGATCGAGCCGGACAGCATCGGCAAGGACGCGTCGATGGGGTGCATTCGCATGCACAACGAGGACGTCGAGCGTCTGTTCAGTTTGCTAATCGAGAAGAAGTCCGTCGTTGAAATCCGCGAGTAGCCCCTCTCCGAGTCCAGAGCGCAAGCGACAGGTCGCGCATGCCTGTCGCACCACACGAACTGACGTGAGCACGAGATGTAGAACGTCATGCTGAGCAAAGCGAAGCGTCTTGCCCCGTATGGAGCAAGATTCCTCGCTGTGCTCGGAATGATATTATTCAGCATTCTTTGCTCCAGGGAGTGAACCACTAACCAAGGAGTCGACGTCATGGCCTGGATCAAAACGATCGAACCCGGAAACGCCGAAGGCGCGCTGGCCCGGGCTTTCGACGCCGCCATGAAGCGCGCCGGGCGGGTTTACAACATCGTTCGACTGCAAAGCTTGAACCCGTCGGTCCTGCAGGCCGGTATGGCGCTCTATTTCAACGTGATGCACAAGGAGTCGCCGCTGTCGCGGGGTCAGCGGGAGATGTTGGCCACCGTGGTATCGAGTGCCAATGAGTGTCACTACTGAACGATCGCCCACGCGGAAGACCTCCGGGCTGAGGTCAAGAACGATGCGATGGTAGAAGCCGTCAAGACCGATTACCGAACGGCTGAGCTGTCGCCGGCAGACCGGGCACTGTGCGATTACGCCGACAAGCTGACCCGCGACCCGGCTGGTATGACCCAAGCCGATGTGGTCGCCCTTCGCGATCACGGGTTCGACGATCGCGCCATCCACGACGCCGCCCAGACGATCGCGTATTTCAACTACATCAACCGCATCGCCGACGGCCTGGGCGTCGACCTCGAACCCGGCATGCCCCCGGCCCCCCAGCACGGCTAACCGCGAGCGCGTTGGTTCGGTCGCTGGAGCGGCAGGCGCGCGGGGAAAGAGGGGGAATCCACAGATGTCACAGAGAGCGCGGAGGGGGAGTGTCACAGGTGTGGTGGTGGGTTCGTTTGGCGCCGGCGCGGCGCGGGATTTGGGGGATCTGGGGGGACAAACGCCGTTTTCGCCCCGAAAACGGCGTTTCGGCGGTTGCGGTCGGGTGGGTTGGTGGGTTCGTTTCGTCATTTTGCGCGTCCGCGATCCGCTCGATTCCTGGATTTCGACGCCCGTGTACGTCTGGAGCGCGCACCGCGCGCAGCGCCAGCTACCCTAATAACGCGCGATGTGATGCGTAACTTGTGGATTTCCGCAGCGCGCCCGTGTGCG
>JAJDDS010000495.1 GCA_029260195.1 Phycisphaerae bacterium | reverse complement strand
CGTCGGGAGAAACTCCGACAGCGTCAGTATCCAGAAGCCCGTCGCGATCACTGCGGTCGTAAATACGCACGCACGCCCTACGCTGCCGTGCGCGGTCTGCAGTGCGATGTGGTAGTCCCCCGATTCAGCGAGCGCCGCCCGGAACCGCCACAGGTAATGCACCGCGTCGTCCACCGCGATCCCCATCGTCACCGACAGCATCATGGCTGTCGTCATGTTCACCGGAACGCCCGTCCATCCCATTGCTCCCAAACAAAACACGATCGGCAACGCCGTCGGCACCATCGCGATCAGACCCACCTTCAACGAGCGCAGCACGACCACCAGAATCACGAACACGGCGGCCGTGGTGATCCCCAGCGACCGAAACTGATCCCGCCACAGTTCAGCCACCAAGACGGCGTAGAAATGATACAATCCCGTGACCTTAATCCGGAATCCCGCCCCGAACGCCTCGCTCGCCATCGCATCGAGACGATCACACAGCGCCAACTTGCCATCGACGTTCAACCCCTCCGATACGCGTAGGTTGATCCGCAACGCCGTCTCGCCGGCGTCAAGGAAGTTACGCACGGCACCCTCCGAGACCACGCGACGCACGAGCGCCAACCGCGCGTCGATCTCCAACGCCGTTGCCGGAGTGGCACCTCCGCTGAGCGTCAGCAGGTCGGCGATGGACAACGCCTTGCACACCGGCGCGCACTCACGCACGGCCCGCTCGCCGAATCGCCTCGCGGCTGCCACCGACTCCGGAGACACGATCCGCCCCCCATCCCCTCGCTCGACCACGACTTCGACCGATCCCGTCGGAGCAAGATTGGCTTCGAGAAACTCGTAGCTCGTCCGCACCTCGCTCTCGGGGCGAAAGTTCTTCACGAAGTCGCTCTCGAACCGCAAGCGCGGAAACGCGGCTCCGAATCCGGCGCCCACCAACGCGAAGATCAACACGACGCGTCCGCGACGTGCGTCCACCCAGAGCGCCAGCGACTTCAGACACCGTGTCAGCGTCTCCGGCGCACGAGCGTCAGCCGCGGGTCGCCGCGCCCGCGCCAACCACGTCACCGTCGTCAGCGAGAACACCAGCGACAGAACCAGCCCCGTCACCATCAATAGCCCAAATGTCCGCACCGGCGTGATCGAAGACACACACACCGATCCGAACCCCGCAGCCGTCGTCACGATCACCGCCGCGCACGGCGCAACCATCCGCCGCAGCACCCGCCGCGCTCGTTCCGGCCAATCGTAGAACGGCGCGCGCGCGTACTCTTCATCCTCGGCGACGGCGAGATGCACGCAGTTTGCCACCGACAGCACCGTCACCAATAGCACGATCATCTGTGTGATCAGCGCCGTCGGAATCTCCAACGCCGACGTCAACCCCATCGTACACAGCATGGCTGCCAGCGACGCGAGCATAGCGAACACCGCCGGCGCCGGTCTGCGAAACACGAGAACCAACGTCACCAGCAACAGACAGAACGCGACCGCGGAAAACACGCGAAGATCGCGGTCCACATAGTCGTACATGTCGATCAGCGTCACGTACGGACCGGCGAGGACGATGCGCCGATCCGGCGTCGCCCGGCGCGCCTCCGCGACGATCCGCCGGAGCGCATCGACCGTCCGCTTGCGAACCTCCCCGGCTGCCACACCGGCCGTTTCGCTCGCATCGGATTCCCCCGCCATTTGCAGGAGGATCGCCATCGTCTTCCCGTCCCGGCTGACCAGCGTGTCCTCGAACAACGGATGTGACCGCACGCGTTCTCCGAGCGCCGTCCGTACCAACGCCGGGACATCGGCGTACGACGTCACCCGCTGCACCTGCGGAAGCGCCTCGAACTCCGCGACCAATGTCGCAACCCGCGCCATGGACTCGTCCGACGTTGCGTCCTCACCGCTCACCGCGACCACCGCGAACTCGTTGCTCACGAACGCTTCCATCACGTCGCGAAAATCGCGGTAGGCGTCGCTCTCTGACGCTGCGAACGCTTCCAATGAATAGTCGCGGGTCAGGCCGCGGGTGTTTAGCGACACGATCGACGCCAGCGTCGCAAGCGCGACCAGGAGGGTGGCAGGGCGGTGGGACTTGAGAAGGAAGTCGGGCACGTCGGGAAGCTCTCGCGGTGCAGAGGTCAAGACACGCGACACGTTGCGCAGGCGGTCCGATAGCCTACCGGCGGCACGCGAATCGCGGGCGACGAACGTAGCCACCGACGTACGTGAGGGAATAGGATGCCCCCGCCGAAATCGGAGGTGGAGGGATTCGAACCCCCGAGACGGTTACCCGCCTAACGGTTTTCAAGACCGTCGCCTTCAGCCGCTCGGCCACACCTCCCGCGCGCGCAAGCCGCCGCTACTCTGCATGTTCGACCAAGCTACGCCCCCACCCCAGGTCCGTCAACAACGTCCTGTGGGCCGGATGCATCCCGTGTGGCGTGGCGATTCCGTCGGAACAGACGGATCGAGGGTTCGTCACGCATGGAAACGCGCCCCTTGTCATTCCGAGCTTCCAGTTGTCATTCCGAGCGCAGCGAGGAATCCTGCTGATGTTGTGTTCGCGGCTGGATTCCTCGCTACGCTCGGAATGACGGGTCACGACGCATGCGCTTCATGCACAGCGCCCCCACCCACTCCCACGCCCGCCCCTTCGGACCCGTGTCCTGTCACGGGCTGTACACGAAGTCCACAATCGCGGTTGCACAGACCGAGCACTGCGCGGTCGCCGAGCCGTCTTTGGTCCCCGCACAGACCGATGAAATGCTCGAAACCACTCCGGGTTTGTTGACGTCCGGGGTCATCGTGGCTTCGACCGTCGCAATGAGTGTGCTCGTGGACACGCCACTCGGCGAGACTTCGCCACACGCCTCGTCCACATCCGCGCGCGTTACCGTCCCCCCTGAACCGCTCAGCGTCTGCGGGACGCCGCAGCCGGGGACGAGCACCAGAACCGACATCAGATGCGACGCGAGTCTGCTCGATTCCATGAGTCACCTCCAAGACGGCCATCATACCAAGTCGGCCCCGGCATCCCAAACCGGCCATCATCGGATCGAATTTAGCGTACTGATCGCCGAGCGTATCGTGTGTTAGCGGCGCCGGCGATAGCGTACCCAGAACTCGGTCGATGCGCGACGACACCGATTACGACTGCGGAACCGGCGTGTTCGTCGCTCGGATCGAGAGCGACCCGCTCGGAACCTCAAGATCGCAAATCGTACCCGTCGTCGTTTCCGTGAAGTACGCCCGCTGTTCGCCGTCCACCATCCCGAACCGAACCTGGAAGGACCGCGCCGTGTTCAGAAAGTTCCCGTTCACATCCCAGCCCTCGAAGGCGACGTCCGTCTCCGCCCAGATCATTGTCCTCGCCACCGTGTCGAATCGGACGATCTGCTCGTCTACTTCTCGGACATCAGTGGTCGAATAGTCTGAGTCCGGGTCGCTGAACACTGCGACATTCTCATCCACCACGACGTCGGAATTCGCTCCGCCGCTCCCATCGCCGACTGACTGTGTCAATCCGCATCCATTCATCGCGCAGAACGCACCCGTCAGAACCGACGCCACGACCGTGCGCAAACTCTTAAACCGCATAACCAACTCCGTCACGGAAACTCAAGTCCGGTTCCGGCACAACCCGCATCCGTCCCCGGCATTCTCCACAAATCGCTCGATTGTGGCAAACCCCCCCCAGTGGAGATCCAAATTGGTCCAACGCGATCCTTCGTACGCCATCAGAAAAAAAACGGCCGCCCGCGTGTGCGGACGGCCGTCGGGATCCTACGGTGTGGGAAAGGGAATCGCTCTACGCGACGAGGTACTCCGTCTCGAGTGCGGAGCGGATCTTCTGCAACGCCCGATTCTGAATCTGCCGAACGCGCTCCTTGGTCACCCCGATCAATACGCCAACCTCTTCCAGCGTTTTCGGCGCCGGCGATTCAGCCTTGATCTTATGATCCAGCGCGAACCGCTCGCGGATTACCTTTTGCTCGACGTCGCTCAGAGCGGCGACGTTTTTCATCAGAATGTCCTTCAACTCGTCGACGCAGTCCGCCTCGTGGTCGATCCGCTTGCGATCCAAGTAGTCGCTCTTCTCCATGGTCGGGTCGAACTCGACCGGGAAATGCACGCGATACCGACTGGCCCGCATCGCCACACGCGAAAAGCTCTTCAGAATCGCACGACACGCATACGTGCTGAACTTGTACCCTCGGCTGCAGTCGAACTTCTCGGCGCTGCGCAAGAGTGCGATGTTCCCTTCGCTGATCAACTCGTTGTAGTCGATGCTGTTCAGACGCGTTCGTTTCGCCATCGCCAACACCAGCGGAAGGTTGAACCGGACGATCTCGCTACGGGTGGCCAGCGCGCGATGGCCCCACGCCAAGAGCATCCGCGTCGCAGCCGCCGTCAGCCGTTTCTCCGCCCACGCGTCGAGGATCTTCTTGACCTCGCGCCGAGCATAATTGAACCGAAGAAACAGCAGGCGTTCCTGATCGGTCGTCAGCGTCGGAACCCGCGACGTACGCTTCTTGCCGCCCTGAATCACCGGGTTGGGACGCACGAAACGCGTCGCCCGCCGATCGACCAGCTTGGTCTCGACTCCGAAGAACGACTTGTCCGCGCCGGGCTCGGACAATTGCGGAGCGTCGATGTACTCAGCCGGCTCGGTCAGAAGCTGCGTCAGCAGCACCTGATCCTCCGCCGCCAAGTCCTCAACCACCGAACTCGTCGGTGGCAACGCCGTCGGGAGCGGTTTCGCATCCCTACGTACCTTCTTCTCTGTTACTGCCATGCCAGACTCCTCACGCCGCGAGGCCAAAACAACGGGTCCCCATGGACCTCCTATACTTATACGATCCCGATCTCCAGGCGGTGCGACCGGCCACCGAATCTGCCGAAGCGCAGCCAAACTCGCGATCCGCCCGCGCGATCGCGGACCGACCTGAAACCACCAGTGGGGACGTAAAGTGGGGAGCCAACCTACACCTTTAATATAACACACGGATTTCGGGACGCAAACCGAATCACATATCATTACATCAATTGATACAGCCCCAGCGGACGTTGTTAAGTGTATGCCGGAAATGGACTTGTGACGGGCGTCAGGTTGCCCCAAGCCCCCCCGCGAGTTGGGCTGCCCCGCCATCACCGGGGCACCACCTCCCGCATCAGAAGCCGACTCCGCGAACAAACGGCTACTCGTGCCGCAACGCTTCGATTGGGTCCAGACGGGCGGCGGCCATCGCGGGGTACATTCCGAAAAACACGCCGACGAAGAACGATAGGGTGAAACTGACGATCACCGTCCACGGCTCGACGATCGTCTCCCATTCCGCGAACCGGTTGATCGCATGGGAAGCCCCATAACCCAGAATCACCCCGAGCAGTCCACCACCCGTGCTCAAAACCACCGTCTCCGCCAGGAACTGAACCGTGATATGCCCCTGCCTCGCGCCGAGCGCCCGCCGGATGCCGATCTCCCGCGTTCGCTCCGTCACCGTCGCCAGCATGATGTTCATGATCCCGATCCCGCCGACAACCAGCGAAATCCCCGCGATGAAGCCCAGCATCAGCTGCTGGTTGGCTTTCTTCTTCTCCGCCAACTTCAATCGGGCCAGCGGCACCTTGACCTCGTAGTCTTCCTTTTCGTGCCCATGCTCGAACACCCGCTTGACCATCTCCGACACCGGGATAACTTGCTCGATATCATCCACCGTTACGTACAGCGACGAGAACTCCGTCTTGGACAGCTCACGGGAACCGCTCGATCGTTTCGACGTAATGTCCCCATACAGCATCTGCGACGTCGAATACGGTATGTACACTTCGCGATTCAGGTTCCGATCCTCGACCCCCCGCGCCGGCGCGCCGGCTGTGCTCACCTCAGCCAGTACGCCCACCACCGTGTACGGCACCAATCCGCTGGCTGCCTGGGCGAACAGGAATTGTCCTATGGGGTCCTCGAACCCGAACAGCTCCCTGCTGACCTCCGACCCAATCACGCAGACCTGCTTCAGGTCCTCCATGTCCGTCGAGGTCAGCACCCGCCCCTGGGCGACATCGATGTTCACCGTCTCGAAAAACTCCGGTGACGTCCCAATCGCGCTCCACTCCACCTTTTTGTCACGATGCTGAATTGCGAACGCCACCGTTTTCAAGGGGATCACGTTCTTGACGTGCGGGACGGTCTTCTGAATCAGACGATAGTCCGCCCGGGTGATTCCGAACTCCAGCATCCGTGTCGTTTCCTCCGACGTCTGCACCGTCCCTTCCGGTTTCACCGAGTTGCAAATGATGTTTTGCGTCCCGAGAAGCTGGATCAGACGCATCTCGTCGGCTGACGCACCCTCGCTGATCGACAGCATGCAGATCACCGCCGCCACCCCGAAAATGATCCCCAGCGCCGTCAGTACGCTGCGCAATTTGTGCAGGCGGAGGTTGTTCAACCCCAGCCACAGAATCTCCAGAACGATTTCGAGATTGAACGTACGCATCAAGTCATCCGTCGTATGGCCGCGGGAATCACCGGCACCGTCAGTTCATACGATAGCACACCTGCACCGGTTGCGAAAACGCATCGTCCAGCCCGCGTTGTCCGTTCTTGTCAAACCACTCCAGCCCCGTCGGTCAGTCCAGCTCCCTCAAGAAGCAGCCGAAATCCGGGGCGCTGGGATTCGGTCAACCACGTCGCCCACTCTGCCGATAACCGACGGGACCGGTTCGCGCGGAGCGGGCGCGCCCCGGGTGGCTACTCTCCGACTCAGGTGAAGCCGTTGACGAACTCCATGAACGCATCGAGGACCAGGGTCGTACTCGCCAGACCCGAATACTCGGTGGCTATCTACCGCGCAGCCTACTCCGGCCGCTTCAATCCCGGCATGAAACAGGTCGAACCCCCCATGGCGCTCATGCAAATCGGCGCCGCCCTCAAGGAGGCTGGCCACCATGTCCGCATCATCGACGGCGAAGCCGAGAATCTTACGATCGATCAACTCATCGCCCGCATCCGTGACGAAGAGCCGGACATCCTCGGTGTCACGACCACGACACCCGAATACTGGACCGCCAAACAGATCATCGAGGGCGTCAAGCGCGCCCTCCCCCATGTCGTCACCGTCATCGGCGGCGCTCACGCCACACACGTACCCTGGGAAATCGCCGACGAAATCGACGGCATCGACCACGTCGTCGTATACGAGGGCGAGAAAGCCATGGTCGCCATCGCCGATGCCTCCCGATCCTCGCTGCGCGCGTATCGCGAAAACGCACAGCGACTCCTCCACCGCGTCGGATTCGATCGCGCCGACGACTATCGCGACCGCATTCTCCTCGCACCCAGCCAAACCACCGACGATCTCGAGCGCCTTCGCCCCCTGCGCAGCGCGCCCGAGATCGACATGCGATACTACAGATACGCCGACCCCGAAATCGGCTTGGTCGCCACCGAGTCCGTCGAAACCGCCCGGGGCTGCCCCTACGCATGTACTTTCTGCTCGAGTGCCAACAGCGGGCTCGGGCTGCGAAGCGTCGACAACGTCCTCGACGAACTCGAGACCATCGACCACCGCTTCCACTCCAACAGCCAGCGCGGATTCGTCGTCTTCCTCGACGACACTCTCACCTTCAGTCGCAGTCGCGCCACCGAGCTGTTCGAGGGCATCATTCGACGCGGACTCCGATTGCACTACAAAGCCTTCACCCGCGCCAACACCATCGCCACCCGACACGGACGCGCCGACGACATACAGTTCGCAAAACTCATGAAACGCGCCGGCTCTGTCACGATTTCCTTCGGCATCGAAACCGGCAGCACCCGCATCAACGAGACCATGAACAAGGGGGTCACGCTCGACGACTACCGCAAAGCGTACGAGATACTGGACCGCGTCGATTTCGAGGAACGCCGCGGATCGTTCATCATCGGACACCCCCACGAAACAGCCGACACCATCCGCGCGTCCATTCGCTTTGCCCGCGAACTCCGTCTACACCGCGTCGGCGTCAACATCATGACACCCTACCCCGGCACAAAGGTCTACCACGACGCCCGCCTCGGACGCGGGATCTATTTCGAACCCGGCGCCCGCGACTACGCCCAGTATCGCCGTTGGGGAAAGAGCGTCATCTCCACCGACACCCTGACGCCCGATGCGCTGCGGTATTGGCACAGCCGGTTCCTCACCGAGATCTATACGACTCCGAACGTCTTACGTCACAGCGCGCGCGAGTTTCTGCGCGGCAACCGATCGCGTTACTACCATCGCCCCGTCGTCCAGGCCGCCCGGACGCGCCTCAAGACGCTGTTCCAAGTCAACAACGCCGACCGATTCCCCGCACCCGACCACACCGACTATGACCCCACCGTCTGGGGCCAAGCCCACATCACCAAGACCGACTGCATCGCGGTGCTCAGAGAAGCGTACGGCGTCGGCCCGTCCAGAAAACCAACCCGCAAGCCGCTGAACCGAAGCGAGGCAGAGCGATCGGCGCCGGCCGCGACCGAGGTCCGCGTGTCACTGCCCGTGGCCTGATCGCAATGCCCATGCGCGTCCTCATCGCCGATACCTACTACGACGGTTTCCTGAACGACTACCACCGCGATCATCCGGAGCTTGACGGGCAGTCGTACGCGATCCGCCACGCCCATCTCATGGCCCAACGATTCGGGACCGGAGAGGCCTACGCCGTCGAGCTACGCCGCTTGGGATGCGAGGCGGAAACCGTCGTCCTGAACGCCGGACGGTTGCAGAGGCAGTGGGCATCCGAGCATGGTGTCACGGTCGACGATCCCGACGAGCGATGGCATGGTCACGTCTTCGACGCACAGGTCCGTGCCTTCCGCCCCGACGTACTCTACGTACAGGAACTCTCGATCGCCGATGACTCCGCGATTCAACGGGTCAAACGCCACGCGCGCACCGTCGTCGGACAAATCGCCTGCTCGCTGCCCACCAAGAAAACGTTTCGCAGCCACGATCTCATCGTCTCGTCGTGGCCGCCGATCGTCGAACACTTCCGCGCCGCAGGCAAGCCGGCTGAATCGCTTCGCCTCGCGTTCGACGCGGACGCCCTCGTGGACATCGCCGATACGCCTCTAACGCACGACGTCACCTTCGTCGGCGGACTCTCGCCCGCTCACACGCAGC
>JAJDDS010000494.1 GCA_029260195.1 Phycisphaerae bacterium | reverse complement strand
GTGGGGGATCGGCGGGCGCGGGAGATTCTGATGCTGTGCGATGAGATTCCGGCTGCGAAGGCGCTGGAGTGGGGGTTGGTGAACAGGGTTGTTCCGCGTGCGGAGCTGGATGCGACGGTGGATGAGATGTGTGGGAAGCTGATCGACAAGCTGCCGGAGTGCATGCGGTACACGAAGCAGCAGCTCAACTACTGGCGTGAGGTGTCTTGGCATCAGACGATCGGGCACGCTCGGGAGTGGCTGAGTATTCACAATCGTGCGGGGGAGGTGCATGAGGGTACGCGGGCGTTTGTCGAAAAGCGGCCGATCGATTACGAGGGCGTGCGGAAGCGCGGCGGCGAGTAGTCGTGTCAGACGAGCTGGATGAAAAGGAACCCGCGCAGAGAGCGGACCGCGCTAGCCGTTGGTGGTACATGTTGTATCCGTTAGTATTGCTGCGCGCGCTCGCGAACGGGCGTCCCCGGATAGGGGGATTGCTCTGGTTTGTAGTTTGGTACGCCTGGGGCGTTCTCTGTGTGGAGGGTCTCAAGTACTGGAACCCTGAGTTTTGGCGTTACGATGGTTCCAGCTTCTATCTCAAGAGTTGCGTGCTGGCGCTTGTCGTTACGATGATGACCGCCGGATACTATCCGTTATTGGTCGCTCGAAATCTGTTTATCGAAGGTAAAGGAGAGCCGGATTCTCCTGAGGAAGAACGCCGACAACGCATAGAGTTGTTGCAGGAGTCAAGTGCGTCCGTTTTCGCGTTCTGCGTGTGCGTGTTGTTCGTGGGGCTCATTGGGGTGGTGCTCGCGCCTGTGAGACCCCGCGCTTGCGCTTGGGGCTCGGATCGATGGCGCCGCAAGCGTCATGGACCCTGCGGAGAAGCGATCACGGAGCGAGCCTCCGGATTGACGGTGTTGACGGGCCGGGGAAGGCGTCTAGGATGCCCACATCATGGCGCGAGGCGCCGGGATTCGAGACGAACTCTCACGGGAGCGAAAACATGACGGCGAGGATCAGGACTGCGGCCCGCCATCGGGCGGTGGGGCTGCTTTGCGCGGGCGGAATGCTTTTTCAGTTCGGGGGCTGCGAGTTCGGCGACATCACGACATCGACGACGCTCAACGGCCGCGAAGTGATCACGAGTCTGCTGCGCGGCGCGATCCTGACACCAATCGATCAGTTCATCACCACGGCGGTGAATGAGTTCTTCGGCGACCAGTGATGCGGGTCGTCGCATCCAGGGGTGCTCGCGGCGAGGCTAATCCGCTCGATGCGGAAAGTAGGGGACGGATCATGAACGTGGCGCGACCGGTCGCTCTTGTTGTCCTTCTTGTGTTGCCGAGTATCCCGACGGTGTGCTTCGGAGACACCGTATTCACGTCGGACGGCAGCAAGCTCGTTGGCAAGATCGAACAGATGGCTGGTGGCAAGCTCAAGATCGCCAGCGCGCTATTCGGTCATGTCGAGATCGACAGCAGCCAGATCGTCGCATTTGAATTCGACGAACCGCTGACCGTTGAGTTCGAGAGCGGTGACCGCTTGGTCGGGACGATGGCGGCCGGGGACGAGCAGCGAACATCGACGATGCGCACGGCGCTCGGAGCGCTCGATGTGTCGGCGGGACAGATCAAGTCGATGTGGCCGCCCGGCAGCGAAAGCCCCGAACTCGCCGCCGTCAAAGCCGAGGCAGCCGAAACGAAAAGGGCTTATGCGCCGGAGTGGAAATCGACGTTTGAGGCCGGGGGATCGCGCAAAGAGGGCAACACGGATACGCTCGACGCGCGGGGCCGATTCGATCTCAGGCGTAAGACGGCCGTCGATATGCTTCATTTCTATCTCGCGGCGGAGTACAGCGAGCAAAACGACAGCCGAACAACCAACGAGTACCGCGGCGGTATGAACTACGAATACACCATCGACGATCACTGGTCATGGTATGCTCGGATGGAGTTGGAATTCGACGAATTCGAGGATCTCGATCTTCGCGCCACGGCAGCGAGCGGCGGGACGTACTACTGGCTCAAGAAACCGCATCACGAGCTGAAGAACCGGTTCGGCGCCGGTTACCGACATGAGGCATATCAGGGCGACCGGACAAACGACAGCGCAGTGATTGACCTCGGGCTGGATTATCGCCTGGACGTCGTGCCATGGGCGAGGTTCACGCACTCGACGACATACAGTCCAGATTTTGAGGAGTTCAACGACTACCGCCTCGATCTGGACACAGCCCTGTTGATCCCATTCAAAGACGATCGATTCAAGCTCAAGGTCGGGATGCGCAACGAATACAACTCCAGTCCGCAGCCCGGATTCGATCGTCTCGACAACACATACTACGCGAACATCGTCGTTGAACTTCCGTAGGTGCGCATCCCGCGGAGGCCACCCCCCGCATAGCGCCATCTCTCGACGGTCCGGCAAGATCCTTCGCTGCGATCAGGATGACGCCTCAGCACACCGGGCTATGCGGGGATGAGACAGACGTCCTGGATGGAGTGGCCGGTGAGGGGTGAAACCGCCACCACGGCGAGCGGCGTGTCGGGCCGGCTGGGGCGCCAGAAGATGAGACGGTCGCGAATCTCGTTGGTCGCAACGATCAAATCGGGGGCAACTTCGACGCGGCGCAGGGTTTGTCCGGCGGCTTCGTAGCGGCAAGTGAAGGTGTCGCCCAGGACGCGCGCGAAGACAGCCACGGACGTGTCGGTGTAGAAGAGACGGCTTAGCCCGCCGAAGTCGAGCACCGCAACCGATTCGGCCGAGCGTTGGCGACCGGAGTGGAGGAGTTCGGGTTCGTCGGATTGTCCTTCAGGCCAGTGCAGAATCTGCCCGTCGGCGTTCCCGGCGTAGAGACCCGCGATCGTAGGGCAGAGAGCGGTAATGAGGGCGTGATTTCCCGTGAAAACCTCGGGCTCACTGTTCGGGGCGTCGGCGGGGACGGAGAGAATCTGTTCGTCGATCGAGAAGTAGACCCTTCCGTTGAAAAAGCGGGAGCAGCGCACGGCGCTGGCACCGCGCGTCCGGTCCGCGAGAATCGCGCGTGCAGGCGCGTCGTCGCCACGATTCCAATACAACACGCCCAATTCCGAGTGTGAGGCAAACAAGTTGTCGCCGGCGATGGCGGCTGAATTGACACCGCCGCGCACGTCCTCGTCGGAGTCGATGGTGTGGGTCGCGAATTGGGCGTCACCGTCAACGGCGAAGTCGTGCAGGCCTCGAGAGGCGCCGACGATCAATCGCGATCGGCCGTCGGCGTCAGCATGGAACCGCACGGATCGCACGGGTCCGATGGTGTCCGGAATGTGAACGGTTCGGGCCGGGGTCGCGAGCAGGTCGGGCGCGAAGAAGAGCAGTTCGCGCCCAGAGCCGGCGACGATCCAGCGGGTGACGGCGCGGGTGTCGTCAGCGCCGAAGAGCGCGGCGTACAGTTCGCCGCGCTCCGTCTCGGGAAACGTCCCGAGGAGGTCGGCCAGGTCGTGGTTCGGCGAGCGATCGGCGTTGCGGGATAGCTGTTCGAGCAAATCAGCCAGGTGTTTCGCGCGCTCGCGCTGGGCTGTTTCGACGGCTTTGGCGATACGTTGCTGGGCGTCGAATTCCGCTTCGCGGCGTTCGGCTGCGGCACGCGACGCGCGGACCTGTCGGTACACCGGCGAATCGAATCGGACGTCGATGGATCCGTCGATTCGCAGCCCGGCCGCGAAGGTAGCCCTCTTGAGCGCGTCCGCGACTTCCGTCGAAAAGGCCTCGCCGTTTGCGGGATCGATCAGCACCTCGACTCCGCGGCCGTCGGCGACGGCGGACAAAGCGCGAATGACGTGGGGTTCGATATAGTCGTGCAGCGCCGCCAGACCGACCGCGCCGTGACCGCCGAGTAAGCTCCTTTGAAACGAAGTCAACTCCGAAGATTCAGGGACAACCGAAACGCGGATCTTGGCTGACGCGGGACATTGGTATCGGTCGAGCGAGGTGACGGTCAACGCGTCGAACGTAATCGTGTTCGGTGTCGTGCGAACCAGGAGCACGGCTTCAGCGCTTCCGCGCTCGACCTCCGATCCCGGAGCGTAAGCGATGCGGTCACCGTGTGCGCGGGTAACGAGCGCCGCTTGGTCGGCGGGCAATTCGTGGGCGCGTGGGAGGAAACCGAACAGGGCGTCCGCGTCGACGGTAATCGCGATCGCATCTGGCGACTCGAAGAATGTCTTGGGATCCGGTTGTTCGGCGCTCATGAGATTATCTCGTTACATCCGCCATGCCCGCGCTTCGCTTAGGCATGGCACCCGATGTAGCGCCACCCCTTGTGGGCGGCGCCGTTCGGGGCGGACATCGGTCTCTGTTCTCGCCACCCACATGGGGTGGCGCTACATCATCACGATCCGGTCTCGGCGAATGATTCGAACCGTCCCAACAATATCTTACCGACCGACGGTGGCGTCGCGTCAATCACGTTGCTGATGTCGATCATGTTGATCGGACGCGGATCGCGGCCACTGATGGCTTCGGTGAACGGTATCGAAGCCGACTGGGCGGCGATGCCCTTGATATCGGCGCCACTGTATCCTTGCAGCCGGTCGCACAGCATTCCAAAATCGACGTCCTCGTCCAGGGGCCGATCGCCGAAGTAGATCTCCAGCAAGCGGTATCGCGCCGGCGCGTCGGGCAGGCCGACATAGGCTTTCGTGTCCAGGCGACCGGGGCGGAGCATCGCTTCATCGAGCGCCCAGGGCTTGTTCGTCGCGCCGACGAAGAGCAACGCGCGGTCGCTCTTCCGATCAAAGCCTTCCAATTCCTGCAGAATCTGCGGAACGACACGCTGCATCACAGTCGAGGAACCATCCTGACGCTTGGGGACGAGGGCTTCGACTTCGTCGATGAAGATGATGGCCTGCGGTTCGGATTTGGCTGCGTCGAAGAGCTTTCGCACGTTCTGTTCCGCCTCGCCGACCCACTTGCTGAGAATCTGCGCCGGGCTTATGACGAAGAAGGTCGCGTTCAGTTCGTGGGCGATGGCTTTGGCCATCATGGTCTTGCCCGTACCTGGCGGTCCGTAGAGCAGTAGCCCGCCACCGAGGTTGATGCCGTATCGTTTTGCCAACTCCGGATGCGAAGCGGGGTAGATCATTTTGAGGCGGATGTCCTCCTTCACGTCTTCGAGCCCGGCGATGTCGTTGAAGCTGATATTAGATTGCTCCTTGACGACCCAGTCTGAGGCATCCGCAGCGCCGTCATCCTCTTTTTCACGTTGGGGACGACGGTTGGTGCGCGGCGATCCCTGGCGATTGTCGCAGTCCCTTGCTAATTCGATAAGTTCGGTGGCGAGTTCCTCGCGCTGCCGTCGTGTGTCGGGTGATCCGGTTTTTTCCGCCATCTCGACCATGCACTCAGCCGCGTCGACCAGATACGCCCTCGCCGTCTGGTAGTCACCCTTCTTGTAGGCGGCGATCCCCTTGGACTTGTACCGATCAAATGTCATGGACGAATCGCTCATTGGTGACTCACAGAGCCGTGCCCGTTCAATCCCGGGGTCTCTGATCGGGCGTCAACCGCCTGAGGACCCCTGACGGTTCGGCCGTCCAGCCCGCAGGCGCCTTTCCTCGCTCTTCCGTGTAGAACACCGGGCGATCGATGTAACGTCCCGCGACTTCGGCCCATCGATGAGTCGGCCCCACGACGATGTCGATGTCCTTGCGGTCGAGAGTGACCGATCGGGCGTACCAGATGGGGCACGAGTTCGCCATGACCGCAAAGATCACGGAATCTCCCGGGAGCGCGGCGAGGTCGACCTCGGCCAGGAATTGCGTCGCGTCCGCGCGCCCGGCATAGGCGTATCGCGTTGTGCCGTGATACACGGTCCAAACGCACGCCGACGTATAGATGGCTACGGCGAACCATCTTCGGCCGCCACGTATCGAATTCGGCAACCACTTCGCCAGAACTGATCCGACCGGTAGCGCGGCGGCGAAGACCGTCGGCAACAGATTGGCAGCCTGCCCGTAGATGCGGTACATGCACAAGAATGCGATGTTCCCGAACATCAAGCCCAACGGTAGGACCGCTCGTTCGCCGCCGCCCCGGGCACTCACCCAAACGCCCGCACACACCAAGACGAGGAAGCACGCAAACGGCGCGCGATCGAATAGGTGCAGCACGCGCCGGATATAGCGCAGCCGGCTGGCGGCGACATGCCGATCCGTGGCCACGTACTCGGCGAACTGCTCCGCCGTGATCAACCACTGCACGCGGCGTAGCTTGGCTGCATAGCCGTCCGAATAACTCGGTAGACCTCCGTGGCCTTCGGCGTACTGCTCGATACCATTGTAGTCCGTTCCGGGCGCGTCCAGTGTCCAGACAAGCCCGATCACGAGCACCACCGGTACCAAAGCCCAGAGCAGGCCTCCAAGGAACAGTCCCGCCGCCCGCTTCAGCGACGTGCGGTGTCGTCGCTCGATCAACAGCCACGCCAGAAGAAACCCAGGCGCGAACAGAGCTGACGGCGGACGCTGCGTCACCAGAAATCCGAAAAGAAACGTCGCCGTCCACAAAGCGCCGGCCCGATGCACGCAACCGTATTTGAATAGCAAGTGCGTCGCGCCGATCAGCAGCAGCCACGACGGCGCGTAGACCTCTGGATACCCCATGCTCTGCCAAACCGTGCTTTGCAGCGGTGACTGATGCGCGACCAGCAGCAACGACAACGAACACGCACCGAGAACGTGCAACCCCATGCGTACCAGCAATGCCGCCAACATCGCAAGCGACAGTACCACGCACGCCAGACACGCCAGTGACACCACATACGCGGGTTTCAGAAAAAACAGCGCTTTGCACAGCAACCATCCGACGGCGGCGTACCCGACGTACCCCGGCGGATGGGCGATCCCCAACGTCGCCGACGCCACCTGCAGGTCCCCCGAATCCGCGAAGCACACACCGGGCGGCAGATGCGCGATCCCCACGGCGGCGATCAGCAACGTGGTCGCGGCGATGCAGGTCCGTTGTCGGCGGGTCAGCCTGGGCCATGGGTGGTTCCTCTCGGTCTCGGACCCTGTTTCATCATGGTGCTCGAACCGATTCACGGCGCGTTGTTTCGATGCGGGCACCACCCCGCGGGCGGCGCCCACCCTACCGCACGCCCCGGCGCGAAGTACCGGCGGGACAATTCATACTCGCTCCTTGAGTCGCTCCAGAGCGCGGTCGATCAGTGCTCACCATACTCCTCATCCTGTCGATCCTCTTCGAGCTTGTGGTCGTAACACTCGAGATACGGCGTTCGGACCAGCGGATGGAGCCGATCAGCGAATTCCTCGGTCAAGTTGTTTCTGCGGATCAACTCAATGACGTCGGCCATGTCCCTGATTCGCCACGTGACGAGTTTCAGCTCAATCAGACGCTCGAGCGACACGGTCGTCAGTCCCCCCACGACGGTCGCCTCTGACGGGTCGGGGAAACGAATCGTCTGATTCCGCCCGCGGTGGCCGGCCAATTCGCCGGAAATCAGCAGGTCAAACGTAACCTGCGTGTCAGGGTCATAGAATCGGCGCTGGCGGCCTTCGACGCGCTGATAGACGGTGCCGACCAGCTCCCGCCTGAAGCGTTCAATGTCCGCCGCTCTCAAACAAATGTCCGCGTCCTCGGTTGCACGTCGATACTGGTGAGCGCCCAAGGCGAAGGCCCCGATGACCACGAATTCGATATTCTCCTTCTGCAGCATGGCCATGAGACGGCGAAGCGTCTCGGGAACGGGACCAGCGTCCTTGTGGAACATGAGCATCTCCTCGTGGGGAGGCAACGGCACCCCCTCCCACGAGCGCCATTGCGGAATATCACCTGGATTCACCGTCGTTCGCATTGTTTCGTTGCCCGGCGGGCGGAGCCCGCTCTACCGCTTCTTCTTTCTACGGATCCTGGAGTTTCCGTTGGGTACCTCCAGGCCTATCACCAGGGGCACGTCGATCACTTCGAACGCGCCGCCCTTTCCGTAAACTACGGCGCTGCGCCCGGTCGGCGCCAGAGCCATGAACTCGGGATGATCCACCGGTACGCCCCTCCCGTCCGCCAACCGAATGACGAACGGACGGAACGGCTGAGCCCGAGAGAGTAACTGTAGTTCCTTCGCTTGCATGATTCTCTCACACTGCGGTTCGATTTCGAGACATCGGCGATCGCACAACCGCCAACGCGTTCCGGCGGGCAAAGCCCGCCCTACTCCTTCTCCGCAAGCCAATCCATGACGGGGCGCGATCCCCGACGCGAATTACAGTGCAAACAGGCGGTTACGAGGTTGTCGTACGCATTATCGCCACCCTGAGTCACCGGCTGCAGATGGTCGAGCGTCGCGTTGAATCTTGTGAGCTGTTTTCCGCAGTAGTGGCACTTGTACGCATCTCGTTCAAAGATCTTCGCCCTGTTTTCCTTTACGTTGTAGTAATCGAGCTCTTTTTTGCGATCCACCGTCGGGAGCGATTCTGCTTGATACTCTGCCATTCGCTCGCGACAGATGTCGATTTCTTCCGGCAGATACACCCTGTAGAGAGTTCCCTCTCGGTTCGTGTCTCCCTGCTTTGAGATTGCACCTTTCTTTTCAAGAGCCAGCAGCGTATTTCGAGCCGTTTCTTGACTCAGGTTCTTCGACTGCCCGGAAGCGGACCTGACGACGCTCTTTCTCAGCCCATTGACACTGACACGAGTATACACGTCTCCATGCTCCAGAACGCTATGGCGGAACATGTACCAGAACACGGCGGATTCGTATGGGCTCAGGAGAGGCTGAAGATGGTCAACAATGCTTGTCACAATCTCCGGTAACTCGAATAACTCGAATGACTCCTGAAACGACCGCTCTTCGTCAACGTGGAGACCCGACTCTATTCGATCGAGAAGTTCTCGGATTGTCCGGATTTCTTCTTTCATGTTGTCGCATTAGGGCATGAGTAGGGCAGCGTGCCCTGCTATCGCACAGTGACCGTATCGTGGACCCTATTTCTGCTTCTCTCCTTGCTGTTTGAGGGAATTCAGTTCGGCGCGGAGGCCGGCGAGTTTGTCGAGTTCTTTGCGGTGCTCAGCCTCGGTCTCGGCTTCGATCATGCGGTCGATCTCCTCGTCGTCGATGGCGTCGGAGGCGGTCATCTCGACGTCCTGCGAGGCGACGTCCTCGACGGTGTCCAGGAACATGCCCATCCGCTCCTCCCTCGACTGGGACTGGACCATGGCTTTCTCCCAGTCAGCCTGGGTCTTGACCAGGTCGGTCTCGCCGAACATGCGTCCGATCTCGCTGGCCATGAGTCCCATGCTCTTTGCGAAGTCGGCGGACGCTTCGGCTTGGCGCTTGATGAGCAGCGCGTTCTTGACTGTGAGCAGTTGGCGTTCGAGGATTTTCTTGACGGCTGCGGTTTTCTTGAGCGAGTTTCGGATGAAGGCGTACTGCTGGTCGTCGCCGATCTTCTTGGCGTGCTGGGCGTTGCGGATGAACTCGTCGGAGAACTTGCCCTGCTCGCGGATGCTCTTTTCGATGCGGCGGATGCCCTGGCGGATCTTGATGTCCCGCTCGATGCGCCGCTCTTCAGGTGACTTAAAAAGACCCATGCGTTCGCCTCATCAAACGCCCGCGGGGGACGCCTAGTAATATTCACGCTCCGGGATGACCAACCACAGAATGCAATAGACCAAGAATCCCGGAAAGGCTACGGTGAACACGGAAAGCAACACATACGCGACGCGCACCGCCGTCGGGTCCAGACCCAAGTAATCCGCAATCCCCGAGCACACACCGGCGATCTGCCGATTGGCCATCGAGCGCCTCAGCGGTCGTGAAAACGTGTTCATCATATCGGCTCCTCGGGGGCGCGTTGTCGCTCGCGGACCTGCCGATCAGCCTCATCGAAGGCTTCGTTCTTGTCGGCGATGACGCCGGCGTCCATCCTGTCCCAGATGTTCATCACGGTCTGTCCCGATTCGGAGAGCGCGACGCCCTCGCGGTCCGATTCGACGCCGGCGCCGAGGATCTCGTCGAGACGTTCCGAGTACGCTTCCGAACGAATCGAGTCGTTCTCGATCATCTTGCCCATCCGCAGGATATCGACCTCGGAGATCAGTCCGAGCGAACCGCCAGTCTCCTGCGCGCGATCGGCGTTTTCGCGCAGCATCCGAAGCCGCGAGACCGTCAGCACTTCCTTGCTTCGTATGTTGAGCTGCCGCGAGACCATCAACTGCTCGGTGGTCTTGAGCTCGAACTCCTGAGCGAGCACGCGCCGGACTTCGGGCGTTTTCTCATCAGCACCCTTGGCGAAGATGTCCTGTTTCTCGTCGGCCAGCTTCTTGACCCGGTTCAGCATCCGCGTGCGGTCCTTTTCGAGCATCAGCTCCTTGCGCCGCAACTCGGACCGCGTCATCCGCGACAACGGCTTCTTACGTTTTGTCAGCCATTCAACCAACTGCAGCACGGATAACTCCTCGCTAGATCGCTTCGGGGTCCGCCTTCTCGCGAGACGAGTTGGGCGCGTCGGGTAACTCCGGTTCGGGCGCGGGCGGTTCGAATACGGAGTCGACGCGCGTCGGTTTATCCGCTTCCGCCACCTTCCGCGGCGGGTCGGACTCCTCGAATTCCTTCAGGATGGCGAGTTCTTCGTCGCTGGTGGAAACTTCGGACAGTCCGGTCTCCAGACTGCTGACCATGTCGGCGTCGACCTTCAACGACTCGAGCATCTCCTCGGCCTGCACCGCGTTTTCGGTCAGTTCCTCGGTGCTTGGCAGTTGGGCGAGGTTGCCTTGCTGGATCAGCGTCAGATTGTGAATGTCCGTGCTGATGATGTTGATCTGCTGGTTGAGCATGTTGGTCGTCGTGTTTTGACGGCCGATGTCCTTACGAAGCTGTCCCAACTGAGCAGCCAACCGCCGCCTGGCAACCTGAGATTTGTTTTCGCGCCCCTCTTTGAGCAGGTCGGCCTCTTTGGATTCGAGCTTGCCGATGTCCCCATACAGACGATCGCGCCGTTGTGCGAGCTGGGCACGACGTTCGGAGAGCAGGTTGATTTTCTCGGCTTCGCCGCCCTCGCTGGAGAACAGCTTACGGATACGGTCCACGACATTCATCGACATTTTCTCCAGGGCAGGCGTCGCAGCTCCACGGTACAGAAACACGTCGTTCGTTTTCCGCGTGGCCTGCAACTCCGGATCGGCGGCGGCCTCTTGGGCGATGGCGGCCATCACGAGTTCCTTCGGGAGCGCGAGTTTATCCGCGATGGACGACGCGGACAGC
>JAJDDS010000493.1 GCA_029260195.1 Phycisphaerae bacterium | reverse complement strand
GCTGACGTCCGCCACGATATGAGCGATCTATCCCAAGATCGCAGGGTGTGCGATTCCCTCGGGCATGGCTTTCGCAATCTCAAGCGTAAAGCCTCTTCCCTATTCGACCATCCTGATAGTGTCGACGACGTCATGCTCCAGCTCAGGCGCATGCTTCCGGCGGAAGGTTGGCTGACCGAACGCATGGCCAGGCTCCGAGCCAAGGCCCATCTCATCCGCAGGGGCCATGTGGCCCGGATCGGCGAGCTCCGCGGCAGCGCTGGGAAGTTGCCGCCCGAAGCGAAGCGCAAGGCGGCTCGGGAGCTGGCCGCCCGCTACAGGGAACTCAAGATGGACGTTCGGATTGAGCGACTCGACAAGGCCGTTGCACAGAACGAACGAAGGGTTCGCGAGCTGACACGTCAAGCCCAGGCCGGCCTCCGAGACCATGAGTACCAGAAGGTAACCGACATCCTCGAAGCGGCCTCCAAGCTGCAGGCCCACAACGCTATGCTGCTCAAGACAATCGAGCGAACGGAAGTCAAGCTGGACAGAATCGCGCAGAGCCTGGCGAGGAAGTTCTCGGAGCGTAAGCCAGAATGAGATGGCACCAGTCACACTATCATCCTGAACGGCCAGTGCCCGGCTCAGTCACTGGTCAGAACGCGTACGGCCAGGCGGAGCGCATGCTCGATCGATACGGGATAGCGTACCTCTGTCAGCACCCGGAGATCCTTCTTGGCAGGTTGCCGGTGAGTGGTCCTGATCACCGCGCTTATGCGCGCTATCGCGGTCCCGTGTGCGGCTCCTATGATGTTTACTCTCCTGCTGCTCCCGGCACTCGCCGTCGGGGCGAAGATGAGCTCTTGGTGCGAGTCGCCGCGGCATACCAGATTCTGGAGGAGATCTTCGCGCCGTATCGGCCCGCTACCGTGGAGCCAAGGCGACGATACGGAGCCACAAGCTCGTCTACCGGAACAGGTGAAATGCCATGAAGAGAATCGCGATCAGGATGGCCACGCTCGCGGTCTTCACGGCCGTGTTCCTGCTGACAATGGCCGGCGCGCTGCCGCATGATGTGTCAGTTCGTGGCACTGCGCCTGACTCTTTTCCACCAAGCCCGACAAGAGCACCGCAATGCGCCAACGGCATCGTACCGACCGCCCGCATCAGCCTCGCGTCTGGAACGGCACGAGTACTCCACCAACATGCCACATCGCCATTTCCTTTCCGCTCACACGAGGCATTCGCCATGTCTCTCGCCTCAACCGGTACCGCCGCTGCTACGCCGCTGTGGCCACCAGCCGCCATCCAACAAGTCTGTTGGCCCCCTGTCGGTGCGTGTAAGAGCACGCGACCGTTTGCGCCAGGGTTAGACCGACGTGCGATCATGCGTCCATACGACCCATACACCGGGCAACCGGGCGCCCGGATTGTGCCGAGATCTCTCGCGTCGCCTTTCGCTGCCCAGCCAATCGGCCACGGCCCCGTGCAACCGACTGCCGCAGGACACGCCGCAACCACGCCCCGGCCACCGATGGGAATGTACCCGCCGGACTCCCTGTTCTCCGGGGGTGACATGCCGTGAACGAAGGCCGTACACACCACTTTCTTCCTGTTCTGACGCTGGCCCTGGCCATAGTGACTCTGATTGGCGTTGCCACCAATACGGTGACGATGCTGAAGCTGACGGCCGAGTTGAAACGTGCGCCACCTCGTGCTTTACCCTGTTCGGCGATACCAACTCGGCTGGTTCTCGAGGATCCGATCTGCGCTCAGAAACTCCTTGATTCGATGAACGTCACGAACGTGCGGATTCACGCGAGACGAAACGCGACATATGATGCAGTCGGCGCCGCAAGCGCCCGTAGCTTGGTTGACAGCACCAACCCGACCCCGCGATGACCTGGTGAGATTGCATGACACGTCCCCACTCCTACCTGGTCTTCGACTTCGAGACCACCGGACTCGAGCCTGACACTGACCGAATCATCCAGGTTGGCTTGTGCGCGATCTCGAACGGCAGAGTGGTCGAGCAGAACGGTTGGCTTGTGAATCAGAACATCCAGGTTCCCCAAGAGGCAACGAGAGTCCACGGCATAACGACGGAGCACATCAAAGCGCGTGGTATCCCGCCGCGAGAAAGCCTGGCTCGGGTTCTCCACGCCATGGAGGATGCGCCCGCATGCGTCGGCCACAACATACACCGGTTCGACGTTCCCTTCCTTCTGGCCGAGAGCTGCCGATTGGGCATCCCGGCGCCGGACAGCGAACACTTCATCGATACGGCAGCCATCTTCAAGGGCCGCAAACTGGGGATGCCGAGAGGCCCGGGGGAATCCAGCAAGGCTTACGCCGACCGGGTTCTTTCGGTGCGCGCTCGCGGCCTCAGGTACTCCATTCCAACATGTGTCGCTGAACTTGGCATCAAGGCGAGCACAGCGCGGCTGCACGACGCCGGCGAGGATGCATATATGACGCATCTGATATTTGAGATCCTGCAGAGGACCCTCTGATTTGCCCAGCGGCCTTCTTGTCAACGGCTATTAAGATCGCATGCGGGCGTCGTATCTTGCGAGCTCGCGCAGCATGGTGCTCGGGCGCGCAGACGGTGGACCGCCTCGAATCGCGTGGAGGACTCTACTGGTAGACGCAACCACGACTGGGTATTCGCCTGCGCCAACTAGCGCTAGTCAAACCCTCACGACACATCCAGCCACGTCATCAGCTCGACGCCTCCAGGTACGTCATCGCCAGCGACGTCGATGGCGCGCTGACATGCGGCTACCGCTGAGGGTGACGTAGCCATCAGTATGATCCGATCGAACCCCGCCGCGAGCGCATTGCGGAGGTTCATCTTGATGTCCGACTTGCCCGTCTCGATCTCGATGGCCACGCGCTCGCCAGGGCGCGTGGCGACAATGTCCACGAATCCATCGCCGGGTACAGGCTGCTCGAGCGCGACATCATAGCCTCTCTGTTCAAAGCCGCGCGCCACCCCATGAGCCCAGAACTTGTGCTCCAGGCTGGCGCGCGGCTGAGGACCCGGCTCGATGCCGTTGGATGACGCGACGACACGTCCGCTATCAGTGAGCTGATAAAGCACGACCTGGCCCGACCGTGTGGCGATGGGCACGGCGTCGATGATTCGCGCAGCGAGCATATCACGTCGCATGGCGTTGCCACGCCGGCGGGACAGGTTGAGTCGTTGGTAACGAGACACGGTGGTCGACAGTGGCCGAGCGGCAATGTCCGCTATGAACCGTATCGTCTCTCGCGATAACGGTTCCGGTGGAGGTTTTGAATCATGTCCATGCATCGATGAACTGGTTGCTTCGCATGATTCTCTGGGGGATGGTGGGTGGGGTTTCAGGGATTCTCGGTTGTTTTTGTTATTCTTATCCGGGGCCGGAATCGCCGTTATCGCCGCCGGATCTGGTTGGGGCGCGCTATGCGCCGCGGACTCGGCGTAATGACCAGCCATTCGCTCCCCTACGGCCCGATCAGACACGGTTCCCTCTCGGATCGGGCAACGGGGCACTTTGACGAGGAAGGCCTCCGGATGCTCATCCGCAAGACGCACCACCACGGCGCCGATGGGCAACGTGCTGAGCGCGTCGCGTTGTTCCTCCGTGAGGTTCATGGCTCCCGCCATGGTCTGGATGTCAGCCCGGAGCTTCTGACTCAGGGCCAGGGTCGCGTACGAGTTGGCAAACGCCACCTTGCTGATGAGTGACGCCGATTGGTCCACGAACACGTAGCCGATGCCATACTGGCGGATCATTCGAATGGACGTCTCTAGAACCGACTCCTTCGTCTCGGTAGCTTTGCGCGCGAGGATGTGATGGGCCTCTTCGAGGATGATCAGGTTGGTCAGTTGCGCTCGCGGCCCCCGTGCCAGGCGGTGTCGGTACAGGTACAACGTCAACGCCTCGGAGAACATGGCCCGGTCGGATGAGCTCGACAGGCCATCCATCTCCAGTACTACGTTGTGGTTCAGCAGTTTCTCGACGTGGGCGTTGTCCTGGGTGTTCACGACGGCGCCGAATTCGCCGTAGGTCATGGCGACGAGGATTCGTTCGGCCGAGGCCTGCCACATGGCGGCTCGTCCCTTCAGCTTGACCGTCCGCAGCCATGCCAGCAGGTCGATGATCGTCGGCCAGCGCCTGGGGCAACCGTCGAAGACGCCGGCTTCGCCGTACAGATGATGCATCCCCGAGACAAGCAGGCTGATGACACCTTCACCCCCGAGATAGGCGGAAGCGATGACATCAACGACCAGCTTGATCCAGGTCCCGGGCTCGCAGCCCTTCGGCGGAATCAGTGGGTTGAACCGAAACGGCGAGATACTCCGTCCGATCGTGTAGATACGCAGGTTCGGTTGAATCTGAAGCAGGTCCCGATAGCCACGCTTCCAGTCCAATGCGAGAACCTTGATGCCGCGGGCCATGATGCCCTGCATGAGCACGAACGTGAGGTTGGTTTTGCCGGACCCGCTTCTACCGGCAATCAGAATGTGCTCTGTCAGGCGAGGGCTCTTCAGGTGGAACGGATAGAGCTCCCGCTGGCCATATGAGATCTGTCCAATGTCGACGTCGCCGGATTCGGCAAACTGCTCAAGGGGCGGCGGGAACGGCGACCGGTCCGGTTCAAAGTCGGTTCCCAGATGCTTGGCCGCCAGCAGTTCAAGGGTCTGTTCAATGTCCGCCTTGCCGGCCGTATCGGTCTCCGTGAGGTACACGCGCCACAGGGAGTCGATCTTCTTGCCGAGCACGGGTCTGAGCTTCCGGCATAGTTCTTGAACGCGCGTCATCATGGTGAATCACCCGGTTCTTCCGCCAGAATAGCGCTCTTACGGTGCGCGCTGAGGTACAGCTGCGCGGACTCGGCAATCTGCATCTTGAGTCGTGAAACGTCCTTCCACAAAGTGGTGCGTTCGACCCGGTCCTCTTCGTACAGGTCCTGGATCGCCTTGTGCTTGGCGTACGTCTGCTTCGAGTTGGGCGGTCCCTGGTAGGCCTCGTGCTCGTAGATGGCGTTCATGGCAGCGCACTTGCTGAGTTCAATTCGGTGCAGGTTCTCCTGATGGATCTCGTAACGCCGGCGGACCTGACTGATGATGTCGTTCAGGCCGAGGCGCGACGTGTGCTGCTTGTCCGAGATGGCCGCTGTCACGGCATCACCCCCGGGGACGGAGAAGTAGCCGTTTGCGATCACCTGCTCGACGGTTTGAGGCTGATCGACACCCCGCAACGGTCGATCGACTGTCGAGATGGTGTAGGTCGGACGGGTTGCGTTGACATCGTCGCGCGGTCCGCTCGTTGGGTGCAGGGGGTACACTTGATGAAGCCCCGCCTGGTAGAAGTACGGTACATATCCCGCGTCTGTGGGCGGAACGAAAGATGAGCTAATCGGGTACATGTGACCACCTCCAAGGGTTCACTTGGGAGTGGTAAATGCGCCCGAGTTTTTAAGCTTTTCGATTTTCACGACCGCCAAGTGGTGAATGGCGACACCTGGCACGAAGGCACCGAAAGGCTGAAATAGACAGCGTCACCTCCTGACACCGGAGGTGACAACATGCAAACGGATAAGGAGCGAATGCTCTATCTGATCGCGGTCCGAGCTGCACGCCAGGCCGAGCGCCTGGCCGGTGAGTTTGCCCGCGCCGCATCAGAAGAGCGAGAGCAGATCCTGGCTGCGTTGGAGTTCAAGAAGTGGTTGGCCGCCAGCTGCCGCGAGGCGCTGGCGGATCGGCCAGGTGGCAATCTGGTGAATCTCTGAGCCTCGGGCTCAGGCTCGGACGTCCTTCGATACGCCACACTAAACCGTCCGGGCCGCCGCACGATTACGCGACGCTGGTTGGCGGGTTTCGCCAACTGCGACCCGCCTATGACCACCGTGCGAGCATCGCCTCAACCGCTCGGCGCTCACGCGCTTCCCGGGCAGCGTCCAACCCTGCAATCTCCTCCTGGAGTCGCTCGGCTCTCCGTGATAGCCTCGCAATCATGAGAATGTCCCCATCGACGATATGATCCAACTCGATGACACCCATCCGAAGGAGCTTCAGTACGTGTGCCCAGGCCACACCCGGCACGCGTGCCTCAACCATGCCCAGCATGATCAGGACGTTGTTACGTTCTTCACGAAGCTTGTCCGTCTTGTACTGGGTCTTATCGAAGCCGCGCGAGTAACGGTCGAAATCAACCGTGGCAAACGCGTCGCATCGAACGCCATCCTCATCGAACTCCGGCCGGAATCCACCAGTACGACCCGCCGGCAACGCAAGCACCGGTCCCCACTCCTGAAGTGTGAGCTGCCGCTCCAGCTCGTCCGGGTCAGCCAACTCCTCGTCGTCAAGTCCGGGCACACTGCCGTACCTATTGACCTTCTCGCGCCTCAGCAGCACCGACTCCGGTTCCACACCATCCCCGCACGGTATGAAATCTGTTTCTTGTTTCATCTGAACCACCTCCGTCTTTCGACAGACTTTATTCGAAAGACGGAGGGGAGAGCGTGGTGTCTGGTGAAATCCCGCCTGCAACGAGCTCGCCTTTTATGGCTTTCGGCAAGCCTATGGATAACGGCCAAAGCCTTGGCCGCAAGAATCTTGCCGAACGCCTTAAAATGGCGAGATTGTGCGGTGGGAATTCCTGATTGGGACCCGGCCAAACGGTGTCCCAATCTCCTTCGCAGCTCTGCTGCGACAAAGCTACCCCACCCACAGTGCTACCGGACCTTGTCAGAGCACCACGACCGCATCCTTCGCACCCAACGCCGCGGCGACACTTCCACCCAATCCGCCAACTCCGTTTGCACGTCGCGCTCGCCTTTCCTCGCGCCAACTATGCCGCTCGGCAACTCGCCACACCTCCTCTTCCCGCACGGATTGTTCCGGAGTGGTAAACGGTGCTCACTGATTCCACCCTGACCGATGTGGGGCTCGACACGCCCAGTCCAACAGTGCCCTCTGAACTTCGCGATTCGACCGGATCAGCTGGACCATAAGCCCGGCAATCTCCTCTCGATCACGAGGATTCATCCGGCACCACCCGCGCGGACGATCCTGTTGGCTGTGGTCCACAAACAGGTGCCGCAGTTTGACGTCCAGAACGGCCCGGCGCCACGACCGCAGGATCCACCGGTCCTGTTCGGTCCATTTGATGCCGTTGATCACATCTTCGATCTCCTGACGGCAGCTTCTCCCGACTGACCGATGCCGCTGGTCCGAAACGTCACGATCACGTGCATGGCCGCTCGTCGTCTGCCTACGGATCAGCGAGTAATACGGATCTGAGCGTCCGGAGACAAGATCACCCGAATCGTTGACTTGCATCTTCACCCTCCTCCGCCAGGCTGTGTTCCATCATTGCGGCGTACGCTTTGATGAGGCAGTACACCGCCTGAGGGATCTCGTTCCGCGAGAAACTGTTCGAGCTCTTCCAGGCTCCGGTCCTATCCGTATAACGTCGTTCAAGCGATGCTTTCAAGAGCACCACCTGCCGGCCGTTGACCATCGCGTCGTTGGCCCAAATCGCACACGACACCCGTCCTGCGCGGAATTTCGCTTTTGGTTCATCCATCTTGTTCACCTTGAGCCCCGTTCTATTGACGGGCCTCTTCTTCGTAAAGTGGGAGAGGGCCGGCGCTCCATCACAATCGTAATAGAATCCACGCCGCGCATTTTTTGCGGCGCGGGCAAGAGTCCTCTTCGGTAACGCCGAGAATCTCGAGACGTAGCGCCTGTGGATGATCCTGTGACAGCTGCGCGCATGGCACCTGCAAGAGATACCATCATGGTGAACAGGAATAGAAAGTGCGTGTAAGAAAGCGCCGCCCGTTGGGCCACATCAGAGACACAGAACAATCATGTCCCAAGCACGCTCGAAACGACATTATTCGAACGAACGGCCCAGGTACACACCCGCATCAGCAGCCTACTCGATGAGGACAACAGCAGTACCGCATCAGCAATCACCACGCGCCACCGCGACGCGTTATCCTATCACGGTCCGCCCAAACCGCCGGCACAGGTTAGCACGCCCTCGTCGGCACTCGCCATGCCAAGCACAATCTGCGCGTCCCGCCAACGATCGACAAACCGCCGCCCAAATCCGCTCGTGCCCCGTTCGAACGAATCGCCGACAGGAATCACCGCTTCGACAATCCCCGGCAGACCCCCGTTGGCCCGAGTCCACGAACACTTCACACCAGGCACCGCTGTTTCCAGACAGTTTACGACGGGGAACATCAACCACATCCCAGCACACGCTGTTGAGCTCAGCCCCTCCGCACCCCCGCCCCACGTCACGTGAGTATATATATGGATATAGTCGGTTTTCGGTACACCTCGTAAAGTGTTGCCGACCAACGCTTTGCGCGCATGTTAGGTGTACCGAAAATGTACTGTTCGACGCCCGGTCGACCGGGATTTCGGTACTGTTCGGACGGGGTTTCGGTACTGTTCAAGCTGAATTTCGGTACTATTCGGGCGGGATTTCGGTACCCTTCGCGACCGCTACTCGAGCATATCCTGGGCCTTCTCGGCGCCGGCGCTATGGCGGGCGCGCCACACTGCCAGTGACTCGATCAATGTCGGCGGGTTGGCGTGCGGCGGTCCCAACGACGTGGTCGTTGGAATCCGTGGCAGTCAACGCAGGGCTATCTCTGAAGGATGGGGGCGCGGAAGCTGAGTTCGCTGCCGAGGATCGATTGGGGCGCGGAGTCGGCATGACCGCCACGGGTCCAGATCTTGGCGGCGACGCCGTGCTCGAACATGCGGACCCGCTCCGTCAGCCAGATGAGATCGGATGGCGGCATCTGCCGCACGAGACGGCACAGGGCTTCGAACCGCGTCTGGCCGTTGACGAGGAAGAGCAGCCGGAAGCCGTTGAAGGTGCACCCCCACGTCTTCTCGTAGCGCTTGTAACTGCCGCTGCGGAAGTACGCCTGATAGTTGACGATCTTCTGGCGAACGTCGCGCGCGCTGCGGTTCGGACTCGCGACGCTCTCCGTACCCATGTCCGCCTCGAGGAACAAGAGGAGAGTCCTGTCCCTCTCAGCGTGCGCGATCGAGGAAACACCGTCCGGGATGAAGCCAACGGGCCGCTCGGACGCCTTCCCGATGGAGATGCGATCGAAGATCAGTGGACGATCATCAGCGTCCCGGTGAAGGAACGGCGACGTTGGGGCCATGAACCGCATGGTCACTCGCGAATCGACGCGAGACGCTTTGACCAGATGGGCTCGGAACCAGTTGACAAGTAGTTGATGTTCCATGGCGTGTGGCTTGAGAGCGCCAACCTGGTCGTCCGGAACGCTCGAGTCGAGAGTGCCTTCCTGACGGAGTACCTCGATGCCACGCCCCGCCAGCGAGACAATGGATTCCGGCCGCCCGGCGCCGTGTCCGAATCCCGAGGGCGTGGATCGGACGAGGCCCGCGGCCTCCAACGCCTGCAAGCGCCGTCGAGTTGCGCGGTTGTTCCTCTCGAGCAGGGCAGCAACCTGGCTCACCGCAAGCATCCGGTACTCTGCGAGGGCTGTGAACAGCTCGCGGTCACCCTGTTTGAGTCTGAGTCCCACTTTCGCTGCTCCACGTTGGGTGATACTGCGTGCCGAATCCTCGCCGTGCCCACACGCAGAGCGGCAAAACGATGTGGACTGTTTCACTCTCGACTCTCAGCGGCCCAGAAGCGGTGACGCAGGGGGCGGTCAACGTCGACCACCCTCACCGAGGGGCTCCCCACGCGCCGGGTGAACCGCAGCCCACACCGAGAAGCGACGTTCCGTGGCTGTGGAGCGGGCGCGGTGGGTCAGCACCCGTGGCCTACTTTCGGGGTGTATACCCGACGAGCGTCGAGACGCCCCGAATCGCCCAGTGCTACGGAATCTCCAACGTCCGTCTCACCCGTCGGGCGTGCTGGGGGACCCGTGGTCGCGACGCTCGGGACCGTCCGAAGATCGTGAAAACGCCCGCAGGGCGCTCGTGTCGCCTATGGAACCGTCGACCCTGGAGGTTTTGATCTCGCGGTAGTGATCAGATCCTCGGCTTCGCGAATCCAGCTCCGAGTCACCGCAGTGTCACCCTGGTACTGATCTTCATGAAAACGCTCAATAGCCAGTTCAAGCGCCTTCCGCGCCTGTTCCGGCTCGTTAAGGTGGTGTCTTATCATGGCTATCAGCGCCAAGTTCCCGGGATCGCTGCCCTCGATGGAGGTCTGGAATAGCTCCTCCGAACGCAGCAAGGATGCCAGTGCCGCGTCGTACTGCCCCAGTTTGTATTGGGCCACACCCAACGTGTTCAAGAAGCCGCCGCTGTCGGGTCGAGCCGCGCACGCCGCCTGTGCCATTTGCAGCGCTCGCTGGTGGTCACCACGACTGCCGCCGGGCCACTTGACGAGGTCCCAGGCCAACACGTTGAGGCGCGCCGGGTTGTCGCCACGGGCCCGCACGAGATCGATTGCGGCCTGGCGCACCTCGGGATCCAGCGTGCCGTCATCGGTCAGCTCGGCCAAGACAGCGTCCGCGAAAACCAGCTCGCCGTACAGCGGGTCCACCACGTGCCGTGCGGCTGCGACGATACGGCGCCGGCGGGAATTCTCGAGCGTTGGCTCGGCTGCCCCCCATATCCTCAATTCGCCATACGCGCATCCAGCCACAATCCAATAACCGTCAGGCGCGAACGCAACAGTGGAAACCCCCGGCGCGCCGCTGTAGAGAGTCAACAGCTCACGCGCGCTCTGCGTGTCCCATATGTTAACGGTGCCGTCCGGCCCAGGTGAGATCAAACGGGCACCGTCCGGACTGAATGCTATGGACTCGACTGTGGCTGCGTCACGTTCGAATCGTCGCAGCTCCCTGCCGGTCTCCACGTCCCAGAGGATTACGGGAGGACCCGTGCCACTGGCTACGAATGTCGTCGCCGTAGGTCCAAACGCGATGAAGCGAACGTCACCGACTTGCCCATCCCATTGGTGCAGCTCTTGGCCCGTTTGCGCATCCCAAACACGCAAGGTCTCGTCGTCTCCCCCGGACACGACAAACCGACCGTCGGGGCTGAAGGCAACGGCCTGTGGCATGTGGCCGGGCGCGGAAAGCACTCTGACGCGTTCCCAGGAGGCTGTATCCCATAGCGTCAGACGATCCCCGTCTCGCTGCAGGCTGTGCGGCTCGGCCGAAGCGAGCAAGGCGCCGTCTGGACTGAACGCCAGCGCCATCACCCTGTGTTCAACACAGGACAGCGTGGCAATCCTGTCGAGCGTGACGGCGTTCCACGCAATGATCCGGCTCGTGGCGTAGCCACCGCTCGACACGACAGTCAGCCCGTCGGGACTGAACACAACGGAGGAGATATGGCCTCTATGCCCGTGGAGAGTTCTCAGTTCCTCGCCGGTTCGGGCATCCCAGATCCTGACCGTGTGGTCGACGCTCCCCGACGCGACGCGCGTGCTGTCGGGGCTGACGGCGACACAGGCTACGTAATTGGAATGCCCTGTCAGCGTCATCAGGTAATCGCTTCCGACGGCATCCCACAGCTTAGTCGCCCCCTCCGAGCCACTAGATACGATCATCGACCCGTCTGCTGTGAAAGCAACGCCGACTATGGCGCCAGCGTGGCCGTGGTACCTGCAAAGCTCCTCACCCGTAGCAGCATCCCAGGTGCGAACCGTACGGTGGGCGCAACCCGACGCTAACTGCCGGCCATCAGGGCTGAAGGCGACGCATGTCACATCGTGGCCATGTCCCTCGAATTCCTGGATGAGTCTTCCGGTGCCCGTGTTCCACAGCTTCACGAGGCGATCTACCCCACCAGAGAGGATACGAGAGCCGTCCGAACTCAAGGCCAAAGCGTTAACCTGCCCCGCGTGCCCTTGGAGTGTGTGGACCAGCACACCGCCGTCCACATTCCATGTCCTTATCCTCCCGTCTTCTCCCCCGGTAACCATGAGATTGCCGGCAGGATGGCAGGCCAGGGCATTAACAAACCCGTTGTGGGCGCGGAAGTGCCCCAGTTCATTCCCATCCTGAACATCCCAGACGTAAGCCGCGCCATCATTACCGCCTACCACGATACGCTTCCCGTCCAAGCTGAACGCTAGACTCACGGCGTGATGGCGTTGGCACGGCAGGGAAAGCTGCTCTTCGCCGGTGGTAGCGTCCAGGACTCGAATGGTCTCGTCGTGTAGACCCACGGCGATTCGTCGCCCCGTCGTGTCGAAGGCAAGGCTCCGAACGTGGCCAACCGGCTGAGAAACGACACAGCGAGGGGGTGTCGAACTCACGTCCCATACGCGCAACGTTTCGTCCTGTCCGGCGACGGCCATCCACCGGCGATTGGGGCTCACCGACATCCCGCGAATACCGCCCGCCGGCCCATCCAGTGTGTGCAGGCTCCGGTCTGAGAGCCAATTCAGCCGGTGCCACTCCCAGCCCCGGTGCTCCGGCTGGCATTGCGCTAACAGCTTCTTCATACGCGGAATGTTGTCGGCGTTGTGGGCGACCTGAGCGAGGCCGAGGCTCATGCCGTAGTTGCTGCGAGCCAGGGCTTCGTTGCTCTCGGCCAGGGCAACGCTGCCAGCCCGGGTAACCACATACTTCCCGATTGCGAGGGTCGACAGGGCGATCAGAAGGACCACGGCTGCCGCCACTTTGTGTCTCCACATTGTCTTGCGGAAAACGTACCAGGAACTGTCGCCCTTGGCCTTGATCGGTTCGCCAGCCAAGTGATGGCGGATATCGCTAGCCAACTCAGCGGCGGATTGGTAGCGCCGCTGTGGCTCCTTCTCCAGTGCCTTCAGGACAATCGTCTGGACGTCGCCGCGCAGTGCCTTATCCGCAAGTGGTAGCTTGCGTGGCGGATCCTCCCTGATCGCACGGATCGCTTTGTCGATCGAAGTGCCGGTGGCATCGTAGGGCAGGTAATCCGAGAGCAGCTGGTAGAGGACGATTCCCAGTGAGTACACGTCGCTGCGGGTGTCCACCTGTCCCGGCTCCCCCGAGACCTGTTCCGGGCTCATGTACTGTAAGGTGCCTATGAGCCTGTCGCCCTGCGTCTGTGGAATCGTCGTGGCCAGGTCGGAGTCCGTCGAACGAGCGATACCGAAGTCGATCACTTTCGGTTGGCCTGACGCGTCAACCAGGATGTTGCCCGGTTTCAGGTCGCGGTGGATGATTCCTTTCTTGTGTCCGTGCTCAACCGCGTCGCAGGTCTCTGCCAGGAGCGCCAGCCGCTGGTGGATATTCAAGTCATTCGAGCGGGCGTATTGGAGGATGGTCTCGGCGTCGGGAAGGTACTCCATGGCGAAGAAGGGAACGTCGAAGGGGCCTTCCGTATGAGTACCGGCCTCATACACCTGGGCGATTCCGGGATGGCGAAGCTGGCCGAGAACCCGGGACTCGAACTCGAACCGGCGTAAGGCTGATGGCGAAGCGACGCCCGGTTTCATGACCTTGAGGGCGACGGTCTGTTCGGTCCGGTCCTGGATCGCTTCATAGACCACGCCCATGCCACCCGAACCAAGCTCGCGCACAAGTCGGTACCGTCCTATCGTTCTTCCCGCCAGAGACGGGAGCCGTGTTCCTGTGACCTCCACTTCGCTGGTGTCTCCCAGGAACTCACCGGCCGAAGCGTCCGCCGCCAGAAGCTTCTCGACCTCCGCGCGCAGCGACGGGTCATCACCACAGGCAACATCAAGGAACTTGCCGCGTTCGTCCGGCGCCTTCCCGCAAGCGGCCAGGAACAGTTCCGTTGCTCTCTGCCAGCGCCTCATGTCCGCATCAGCTTCCATCGGCGTCAGCCTCCAACTCCGCGTGTCTCAGGCGAATTCGATTCGTGGCCCGGCAGGCGGGCTATGCGGCACCCAATTCGCTGTAGAGCCATGCCCTTGCGATTCGCCAATCCTCTTTCACGGTTCTCGACGCGATGCCGAGCACTTCGGCCGTCTCGTCGACAGCCAGACCGCCGAAGAAGCGTAGCTCCACGACCTTGGCCCGCCGGTGATCGCGCACCGCCAGCTTTGTCAGTGCTTCATCTAGGGCTTCAACATCCACGCATCGCTCCTCTGCGTAAACCAGCACTTCGTCGAGCGGTACCTTATGGCGGTCGCCGCCGCGTTTCCGGGCTTTGCGCGCCTTGGCATGGTTGACCAGGATGCGCCGCATCATCGTGGCGGCCACGCCGAAGAAATACGCTCGATCGGTCCAGCGTGCCTTGCGCTGCTCGACAAGCCGAAGGTAGGCCTCGTGCACCAAGGCGGTGGGCTGCAGCGTGTGATGCCTTCGTTCTCCGCGAAGCTGGCCCGCGGCCAGACGCCGCAACTCACCATAGACCAATGGGTAGAGCTCGCCCTCGGCCTGCGGATCGCCATCGGCCAGACGTGCCAGAATCCGCGTCACATCGCTGGGTTGACTGGTAGCCATCGTCCCGCACAAAAAAACCGGCGTTTCTTCTGCCCCTGGCGCGTCCGTTTCCTGCCACTGACAGGTGAGGACCACAACGGTCAACGGCGTGAAGCGAAGCCCGGCGGCCTGAACCTACGCCGGGCGAATCACGCTGGTGGCTTGGACGCCGATCCCGCCCGAGTGGCCAGTCGACCGGGAGCGAGCCGGTGCAAGCATCCTTGGAAACAAGTATATCACGGCGCGGCCCGCAGCAATATCGGCGCCCCGGGAGGTCAGTACGATGGACTCGAACAGGGGCAAGGTAAGCCGTAGGTCTCCCAAGGCAGCTCGCACCCATTGCGGCAGTGCTCGGTGCCACGTCCTTCATGCTCGTCCTTCACTCGGGAGGTTCCGGAAATGACAAAGGTGAGGATTGTCTGTCCCAAATGCAAAGCCAGTTACTCGGTTTCCGACAAAGCGTATGGTCGTAGCGTTCGGTGCGGGTGCGGCCATGTGTTCCGACTCGCCGCGCCGACCAATGCCAACATGCAGCGCCAGCCCCAGGGATCCCCCAAGGACCGCGGGGCTGACCATTCGGCGATTGACCACGACGCTGCCTGGAATCCCTTCGATGAGTTGAGACCATCTGCTTCCGTCTCGCCGACACCCGAACCGCGCGAAGACACTGTTCCAGAACGGCAAGGGGAACTCGGTTGGCCGACGGACCACGTTGCCAGCGAGGTTCCGGCGGAACAGGCGTCAGGGAAGATCCCGAGCACCTGCTCCGATCACAGCAAGGTCGCCCGCGACGCCTGGGACTGGCAGATTCCAACGACCGATGAAGATGCCATTCGAGCGATCCAGACCTGTGTTGTAGTGGGCGTGCTGTCCGCAACGGCGACCATGGTAGCGACGCTCGCCGGCGCCGGCGGCATGAA
>JAJDDS010000492.1 GCA_029260195.1 Phycisphaerae bacterium | reverse complement strand
CGGACCCAGCGCCTCGGTGTCATCGCGCGTCACCAGCGACACCCCGCGCCCGCGCACCCCCGTTACCTCGTCACCAATCGCGAACAGAGTGTCAAGCCACGGCACCACTGGCGACGCCGTCACCTGCCGATCCCGCCCCCGCGCCGCCAGATCCGCCGCGCGCAGCGCGATCGCTCTGGAATCGTCACTCGCGTCGACGCTCCCGTTCGGGTGCGCGTCCCGCAGCACGTTCGTCGTCCCATCCCGCGAGACAAACCCATACGCCCGCGGCGCAAACATCACCCGCGACGTCGTCATCAGCGTTGGCGAGCCGGCGTCGCTCGGCGCCGGTCGCGCGATCAGCCGATCGTCCGATTCGATCACCGCCGTCACCCGAACGCGAAACGTCTGATCGATGACCGCGTACCACATGTTCTGCTCCATGGCGTCCACCCCCGGCGGCGTCATCTGCGTCGGGTTCGTCACCTCGAGCACAATCGCCACCGGATCCCGCGTCACCGAGATCAACCCCTGTGGCTGATGCCACGTCGAGCCACCGTCAAAACTCGCCTCGACAAAAACCCCGAACCCCGCCCCCAGCGCCGTCCGCGTCACGCTCGGCAACAACCCTCGCGAACGCCGGGACCAAGCCCCACGCTTCGTGATGTCAACACCGGTAACCCCCGAAAAATCGAATGGCTGATAGTCGTCGTACGGCACGTTTCGATTGTACGTAGCCCCATCAAAACGCCCGTCCTCGTTCAACACCCACCGCCGCCCCACGTACCGGTGATTCGCGAACTCAGAACCCTCCCGATGGTACATCCGAAACCACGGGACCGTCTCAGCCAAATCCCCCATCTCGATTACCTGCTCCGGCGTCAGCGCCAGCCCCTTCGCCGCGGGCCGATCAACAACCGCCACGTCGTCCAGAGCCACCGTCGGAACCCAACCCGGCACCAACGGCGTCGTCATCTCGTACGCCTTCACGTCCCCGATCACCACCGGCGCGTTCACGATCCGCCGGTCGTCCCAACGAATCACCGCCGCGCGCACCTCATTCGCCCGAAACACATCCGACGCCGACAGTGTCGACGCGTCAAAACGCGGCGCCCCATCCACGTGCAGTCCGCCCCGCGCCAGCTTCAAACTCCGTCGCGCCCCGTCCCCCGGCGCCCAAACGCGAAACTGCGAGCGAACCCCCGACCCCGTCGCCACCGTCTCAGCCGTTACGTGAACACCGGCTTCGTCCGACGACAGCGACAGCGCTTCAACCAGATTCGTCGCCTCGCAACCGAGCGACTCCGGCGCCCGCAGCAGTTTCCCAATCAGCCGCGACGACGCTCCAGCCGACGACGGCGACTCCCCGACGAACGCATCCGTCGCATCAAACACATTCCCCGGAAACACCGGACCCCCACGCGGCGCATAAAACCACACCAGATACCGCAGCGCATTCAGATACGTCCACGCAATCCCGTTCGGATCGTCGTCGTACGTGAAAATGTGTACCGACCGCGCGCTCCCGTCCGGGGCAGTCACCGTCAGGGGCGTCGGAGAACAGTTCCGCGCCCCATCCAGATTGAACACACACGGCAGCGCCTCCACCAACACACTCCGACCACCCCACGCCGCCGGATTCGCAACGAGCCCGTCCTCAATCGATCCACTCCGCATCCGCCGACCGTAGATCCAACTGGCACGCGCTCGCGACAGCCGTTCGTACACGTGTGTGGCGGTGAATCCGAACGACTCCTCACCCCGCCCCGGACCCCCGCGCCACCGCGCCTCCTGCACCGGCGGATGCCCCTCGAACAATACCACGTTCCGCCCCGCATCCGAATCGTTCGTCCGAACCGAAATCCGCAGATCGGGCGCATACCGCGCGCGGGCAGCCGCCGTGTCGAAATCCGAGTCGATCCGAACCGACAATCGCGCGGTCGACAACACCGCGTCGCTTCCCAACGCCACTTCCTCCACGCCCAGCCGGTCGTCCACCTCGAACACCCCCGACCCCGGCGACGTCTCCAATGCACCCACTACCCGCGCCACCTCCCTCGATCGTCCGACCGTCGCGCTCATCGCCACCACCCCAAGTATTGTGTCAAGTGCGGTGTGAAGGGTGCCACTGGCAGCTTGCTGCCAGTGCTCTCGATAATCACACTGCGTTCGAGCCGCCAGTGGCACCCATACTTGACCGTGCACTCTTCATTGTATGCCTGACGCAGCACTAGACGTTCAATTGTGCGAAATGCAACGCGAACGGCTGCACCGCGTACCCGCTCACCGGATGCCGCCGACGACGCCCCGCCCGCACAAACCGCTCGCACACACAATCCGCGTACGTCCGCGACCACGCATCCACCATCTCAAACGAACCAGGATTCGCCACCGCAACCTCAATGCCCGTCTCGATCCCATTCAACCCCGCGTCAGACGGCGCACGAAGCTGACCCGTCCACACGATCTCACGCGCCCGCATCCCCAAATGATGACGATATTCCCCGTCGATCCCCGGAAACGCGAACGCAGCCGTCTCCGCCTTCAACTCCCCCACCACCACGTGAACCAGGCTGTCCGATCCCGCCAGCACCACCGAGTCAAACGTCGGCGCCGCCAGTTCCGTCAGCCGGTCCACCACATACCGCTGCTCGTAAACGACGTGCGTGTCATCCGCGAACGCAACCTGCTCGTCGACCTGCGCCAAACGCCGATCGGTCTGCACCAGCGCCCCGTCCAGCGCCGCCGTCACCAGCCCCAGCAGCTCGTACCCCCCGTGCCACGTCCCGTCACCCGCGCGCGGATCGTCGCCTCCACGCAGATTCTCCGACGACACCAACACCGTCAGCTTGGGCAATCCCACCACCGAGTCTTCCACATTCGAGCGCACCCGCCCGGTGAACGTTACCAGCGACGCGGGCGCCACCCGACGCCCGATCTGCGCGGCTCCGCGCCGACGATCCGGATCCGAGAACCCCTCGACCGACCGAAACACGTCCTGCCCGCCCGATTGAATCCCCGAGATCAACCCCATGACCGCAGTCTCAAGATCACCCAATTCACTCACAATTCAACCCCCAAACGTCAAACACGCTTCCCCAACAGAGCCGCGACCGTAAGGGAGCGCACCCAAACCCACCCCAACAGAGCCGCGACCGTAAGGGAGCGGACGTTCACCCACCACTCGGTCGCCATCGCTACGCCCCCTCAGAATTCCGACAACTCATCCCGCGACAGCGCCCGCTCATCCCCGATCGACGCCGCCCCCAATCCCGCCGCCGGATTCGCCGCCAGCTCCGCCACCGACGGCAGCGAAGTGTCACCCGTTGACACTCTCCGCAGCCACCCCAGCGCCGTGTCGCGCTTGCCGATCACATCCACCGGCACCTCCCGCCTCCGCGCATGCAGCCGGTACTCCGCCAAGTCCAGCGACACGGATAGAAGGACGCCCGAGACCTCGGGGTGCGCCACGAGATCGATCGGCACCGCGTAGCGCCGGGACAGGTAGCTGTCCACCTCCCCCTCAGCTCCCAACCGCGCCTCGTCCGCGACAGCCGCGTTCGCCGACCCCGTCCCGGCGTCGTCGGTCAACTGAACGTACCGCGCCGTTCCCAACCGCAGCTCGATGTCGTCATTAACGATATAGCTCATGGCACACCCCTTCGGCCCCTACGTCCCTATGTCCCTTCGTCCCCCTGTCCCTTCGCCGCTACACAAACACCGTCCGCACGCCGAACTGCCAGTACCCGTACGCCAACCGATACCGCGCGCGCACGCCATACAAGAACTTCTCGCGCTTGAACGCCTCCTCGCTGTCATCCGCCAGCGCCGAGAACTCAATCGCCTCGCGATCCTGAAAAATGAACGGCCGCACCACACCGTCGGTCTTGAGCAGATACCACGTGCTCGCCGTCGTCAGCCAGGGCATCGACACCACCTTCGCCGCGCCGCTGAGCGTGTTGGTCGTGTTGTCGATCACCGACGCGTTGATGGCTTCCAACGCCGTGAAGAACATCGTCGGCGGAACCGCGCACACCAGGCCGGTCGCGCCGATCGGCAGCGGCTCACCTTGATCGTCCTTGAACGACATCATCGACGAGATGGCTTGCTTGAGCGCCGTCTTGAATTCCGTCACCGTCGCGTTGTTCGCGTCGACCGCGCCGCTCGTCACGTCGTTGTCCTGCGCGCCGCTCGATCCCGAAACGTGCGCGTCGTTGAAAAACGTCACGCCGTCGTAGCTGTTGTAACCAGCCGTAGCCCCACTGATGAGCAACTGCGCGATCAGATAGTCCTTGTGCGTGGCAGCGCGCTGCGCCAGCTCGCCGACGCGGACCCGGATCTGCCCCGTCTGATCGTCCGCGATCTCGTCCCGATCGACCTCGATCGTCGACTCGTACTTGAGGTTCCCGACCGAGTACGACTCGGTCCGAAGCCCCTTCGCCAGCCGGCCCGTGCCCCATTCGCGCATCTTGGGTACCGTCCCCAGCCAGCTGTAGGTCTCACTGTCCGACGTGCTGGGAATGCGCGTCGCAAGCTCCCCAAAGTGCGTCGGCGTCGATCGAAACCGATCGAAAAACTCGCTGCGCAACCCCTTGGTCAATAGCCCCGTATTGATAACCGCCATGGTTGTTGTCTCCTTCTTGAATTCAGAATGTCGAATTCAGAACAGCGAATGAAAACAGTCCGCCATTCGCTATTCTTCATTCTGCATTCTCCGTTAAACTGCGTCCGTGTCCGCGACGCCGTGCAGGCGAATCACGAACTCCGTCCCGCTGATCCAATCCTGAACCCGACCGACAAACACGTTGGCGCCCGCCGCTGCCGACAGCGACAGCGCGTCGTCGGCGCTGGCGTAGGCCTTCTTCCCGATGTCGGTGATGGCCCCGCCGCTGATGGGCAGGCCGAAATCGCCCTGGGTGTACACCCGGACGGAGACGTCGCCGTTCGACCCACCGCTGTTGTCCGCCACCTCGTAAGCCACGCCGATGAACAGGTTCGCGGTCCCCGCGCCGGCGCCGGCCACGAACGGCTTGGCGTAACCGCTCGACTCCTCGATGACCACGAACGCGCCCTTGTAGATCTTCACACCGGCCTTGACGACGACGGAGCGGAGTTCCTGGTCCACGTAATGGTCAACGTCCCGATTCGCTGTAAGTGCCATAGCCTGGCACTCCTTGCGTGTATTTCTGAATGCGTGCGTCTCAGTTTCTCGATGTCTCGCCCGCCCCCCGCAGCGCGTCAGCCACAAACGCCTCCTCGCTGGTCAGCGCCGCCAGCTCGGCGTGCGCCCGGTATTCCGCCCGAGCGGCGCCCGCAGTCGCGCGATGCGAACGCCCATCCGTCGCGTCCGGCGGGGTCGTGCGTCCCAGGGGGATGACGACCGGGGTGGTTTGAGCCCAGTCGTCGAACAATTCCGGATCGCGCAACGCGAGGCGCGTCGCGAAATCGCGCTGGGCTTCGGTCGCCCGGCCGTCGCGCATCAACGCCTCGACCCGGCGCTGCGCCCCTTCTTGAGCTCGATCGCGTTCCCAGGCGTCCAGGCGACTGTCGGCAGCCGCCAGGACCGCGGGGACGTCGCAGTCGTCGGACAGGTCGAGTCGACGCCGAAGTGTCACTAATGTGGCACTCGCGGATGACGCCCGACTGACGATCGGATCCATCCCCACGATGGCCGGCTTGTTGGTCAGCGCCACAGAGTGGATCGCCACCAGCTTGCGGTCGCTCTTGCGCACCCACGCCACCGGTGACAAATAGCGGTACTGTTTGGCGGCGAGCTGCGCCATAGCCGGCTCGGTCCACTCGACCAGCGCGAAAATCCCATGGCCGGTTTCAGCCTCGAGCCGCTTGATCCATCCGGCGGCCGGTGCCTGTCCGTTGGGCGAGGTGAATTCGCCGCCGAGCGTCTGGTGCTCGTAGTCGATGGGCAGGTCGGTCCCGTGCTCGGCGAAGGCTGCGACGACGGC
>JAJDDS010000491.1 GCA_029260195.1 Phycisphaerae bacterium | reverse complement strand
GCGCGCTTGCCCCACGATCTCACGAACAAAACCTTGCCCGAAGCTGCGCGGGTGATCCGCGAGGACGAACCCGTTCCGCTCAGTTCGATCGACAAGGTCCTGCACGGAGACGTCGAGACCATCGTCTCGAAGGCGCTGGAGAAGGAGGTCGATCGCCGCTACGCTTCAGCCTCCGACCTCGCAGCCGACATCCGCCACTACCTCGCGAATGAGCCTATCGCCGCTCGCCCGGCGAGCACGCTGTACCAGGTGCGCAAGTTCTCGCGCCGGAACCGCGCACTGGTGTCCGCCGTGGCAGTGATCTTCATTGCGTTGTCCGGCGCTCTTGTTCAGATGACCTGGGCTCGCAATCGCGCCCTCGAGGCGGAACGGCTAGCCGCGGAACGACTGGTACAAGTTGGCGCTGAGGCGAACAAGACCGCGGCGATCAACCAGTTTTTGAACGACATGCTCGCGTCCGCCGATCCTGAAAAGCAAGGGCGTGATGTCCGGGTCGCCGACGTCTTGGACCGCGCCGCCGAGCGCTTGGACGAACGTCTGGGCGAGCAGCCGGAGGTTGAAGCTTCGTTGCAACACACGATCGGAACGGTATACGTCGGGCTCGGGTTGTACGAGGCTGCCGAGGGGTTCCTCCGAAGCGCGCACAACACCCGTACGGCATATCGGGGAGGTGACGACGCAGACACGCTTGCCAGTCGCATGAGCTTGGCTGCCGTACTGAGGGAACTCAATCAGTGGACCGAAGCGGAGCAGTTGATTCAACAGACATTGGAGACGCGCCGGGCGACACTGGGCCTGGACCATAAAGATACACTCTCCGCCATGAACGCGCTGGCGGACGTTCTCCAGAAGGTGGGCAATGTGGCTGAGGCGGTGACGCTGTGGCGTCAAACGCTCGAGGTCCAGCGTCGTGTGCTGGCTCCGGACGACCGGGAGTTGCTCGTAACGATGAACAACCTGGCGCAACAACTGAAACAACTCGGCAAGCCCGAAGAAGCGGAAGCACTGTTGCGTGACGCGCTCGCGTTTCAAATCAGGGCATCCGGCGAAGAACATCCAGACACGCTCGTTTCGATGAGCAACCTTGCCGTGTCGTTGAACGCCCAGGGGGAATATGACGAAGCCGAACAACTACTTCGGACCGTCATCGAGGTGCGGCGGCGCGTGCTCGGGGACCATCCGTCCTTGTTCACCTCGGTAAACAACCTCGCAAGATTGCTTCGCGATCAGGGGAAACTGTCTGAAGCCGAACCGTTCGCGCGCGAAGCTCTGGCGGGATGGCGGCGCACGTTGGGCGAGGACAATCGCCTGACTCTAATCGGGTTGAACAATGTTGCATCGCTTACTCTCGACTTGGAACGCCCGGAGGACGCCGAGCCCCTCTTCCGCGAAGTACTCGAAATCGCCGGGCGATCGCTTCCGAAGGGTCATTGGATGGGGTCTATCTTTCAGCGCAACCTCGCCAAATGCCTCGTTGCGCTTGCCCGGTTCGAGGAGGCTGAACCGCTGATGCTGGAAAGCTATGAAGTCCTGAACCGTCGTCTGGGGCCAACACACGATCACACCACGAAGACTCTCGATAACGTCATCCAACTCTACGAAGGGTGGAGACGCCCGGATGATGCGGACTTATGGCGTGAGAAAGCAGGCGGCGAAGACGACGCGCGTAAATAACCCCGGAGCGGTGATGCGTTACATGCCCGCGTCGACCGAGCCGAGCCTCAGCCGGTGGGGTCAGAATGGGGCGTCTTGCGAGGCGGGGATGTTGGCGGGCTCGGGGGCGAAGCTGACGTTATCGAAGCGCGTGAGGCGCTTGTTGAATTGGAGATTGACGATGTCGGTGGGACCATTGCGCTGCTTGGCGATAATGATCTCGGCAAGTCCCTGCGTCTCGATATTCTGGGGTTTGTAGTACTCCTCTCGATGGATGAGGAGGATGACGTCGGCGTCCTGTTCGAGGGCGCCCGACTCTCGGAGGTCGCTCATTCGCGGCCGATGCCCCTCGCGTCCCTCCGCCTGTCTGTTCAATTGAGCCATGGCGATGACCGGGATATTCAATTCGCGGCCGATGGCCTTGAGCCCGCGACTGATGGTGGCGATCTCCTGCTGCCTGGAATCGTGCCCTGGGGCGTGCATGAGCTGGATGTAGTCAACAAAGACGCATTTGATGTCGTGCTGGCGGACGAGTCGTCGGACCTTAGCGCGTAGCTCGAGGACGCTCATACCCGGAGTGTCGTCGACGAACATGGGCGCGTGGGAGATCTGGTCGCACACGTGGGCGAGCTGGTGGATGTCGTGGTCGCTGAGCATCCTTCGGCGGAACTTATGAGAGTCGATGCGGCCTCGGCTACACATGATGCGCTGAGCCACCTGGTGGTTGCTCATTTCCATGGAGAAGAAGACGACGGGTCTGCTATCGTCGACAGCCATGTGTTCAGCGATTGTAAGGCCGAGGGCGGTTTTTCCCATGGAAGGTCGCCCCGCCATGATGATGAAGTCGCCGGGCTGGAAACCGCTGGTCAGGTCGTCGAGTTCGGTGAATCCGGAACGGAGTCCGGAATGGGATCCGCCGTCTCGCGATTCAATCTGGGCGTAGACGGTCTCGATGATTTCGCGGAGTTGGATGGCTTGCCGGCTGATGCGGCATTCTGTGACGCCGAAGAACCGCTGCTCGGCCATGTCGAGGAGGTCTTCGGTTTTTTCCTTGTCGGCGTAGGCGTCGCGGCGGATTTCGTCGACGCAACGAATAAGGTCGCGGAGAAGGCCCTTGTCGCGGACGATTCGCGCGTAGTGCTCGGCGTTGGCGGCGGACGGGACGCTTTCCGCGAGGGTGACGAGGTAGTCGACGTCGCCGAGTTGCTTGAGTAGGTCGCGGCGGGTGAGCTCGTCGCGCATGATCTCGAGGTCGATGGCTTTGTTGTCGTCGTAGAGGTCGACCAGGACGTTGAAGAGCTGCTCGTGGTCGGGGCGGTAGAACCAGTGGCTCTCGTCGCGCCCCAGAAGGGGGACGACGTTGGCGATGGCTTCCTTGTCGATCATCATCGAGCCGAGGAGTGCCATCTCGGCGTCGATGCTGTGCGGCGGGACGCGCTCCAAGTGAGTTGGCGGCGCGGTTTGGTTTTGGGCGAGCGTCGTCATGGTCGCCTGCTTCCGTGCGGGCGTTTCGATTTTCGGTCACACGATGAGGGTGTCGGTCCCGCGTCGCGCATGGCAGCCAGCGGGCTGCGGAGGCTGCGCGCGGTCGACGGGCTACTCGTCATGCGTCTCCTCGTCCTCGGCGCCGGGCGTGGCCTGCGAGCGCACGACCCAGACCTTGACCTCGGTGCTGATGTTGTCGGTGAACTTGACGGTGACCTCGACTTTGTCGAGGCGTCGAATAGCTTCATGGAGTTGGATGGCGGAGGTCTCGACGTTGTGTCCCTCCTCGCGCAATGCTACGGCGACTTCGCGGGCGCCGACGGAGCCGTAGAGGACGCCGTCTTCATTGGCTGCGGCGGCGATGGTGACCTCGACATCGCGGAGTCGCTCGGCGACGCGGGACATCTCTTCATGAGCCAGCCGGCGTCGCTCCTCGGCGCGTTTTCGGTCCTCGGCGAGCACGCGCATGTTTGCGGCGGTCGCAGCGGTGGCGAGTCGTCGCGGCAGGAGGAAGTTGCGAGCGTATCCGGGCGAAACGTCAACGACGTC
>JAJDDS010000050.1 GCA_029260195.1 Phycisphaerae bacterium | reverse complement strand
GAGGACCTGGATTTTCATCAGGCTGTCGACACCGACATCGAGCAGCAGGTTAGCTTCGGGTCGAATCTGGGCGGCGGGCCGACCGGTGAGCCTGACGAGCGTGTCGCGAATCCACGTGTGGTTGGGAGAATCGGGCTCGTCGCCGGTGGCTTCGCGGTTCCAGGCGTCGCCGGGTGCGGGCGGCTTGACGAGTCGTTCGGGTTGTTCGCGGGCGATGAGCTGGCGGACCAACTCGGCGCGCTTGACCTTGAGCGTGGTGGTGCGGGGGAGGTCGTCGGTCCAGAAGTGGATGTGTTCGATGCGCTGGTAGCTGGGGATGCGCTGGCTGACGCTTGCCACCGCGTCGCGCACCTCGGCTTCGACCTTGCCGCGATCGGTGTCGGCGATTCCATCGAGATTCAGCACGACGACGGCGTCGACACGGTCGCCAATACCGTCGGCGTTTGGCATTGCAAGAACGGCGAGTTCCTTGACGTGCGGTAGGTTCCCGTAGTGGGCTGCGACTTCGTCGGGGTACACGTTTTTTCCTGCGGCTGTGATGATGACGTCCTTTGCGCGTCCCGCGACGTAGACGAATCCGTCGGCGTCGCGTTTGCAGAGGTCGCCGGTCCTGAACCAGCCATCGATGAGGACCTCTTCGGTGGCTTGCGGGTTCTTGTAGTACCCGGTCATGACGTTGGGTCCGCGGACGCAGAGTTCGCCGACGCCTGACGCATTCTGGTTTCGGATGTCGAGTTCGACTTCGGGGAGTGGTAGCCCGACGGATCCGGCGCGCGGGGCACCGTTGGGGTTGACGGTGAGGACCGGGGCGGTTTCGGTGAGTCCGTAGCCCTCGTAGACGGGAAATCCGAGTCGACGGAATGCGTGGAAGAGGTCCGGGGGCAGGGCGGACCCGCCGCTAACGAACGCCCTGAGTCGCCCGCCGAAACGTTTGTGGACGCGGTCGAAGAGCGATCGCCCAAGTTCCCCGTGGGTTCGGTCGCTGATCCAGCCCATGATTGAAAACAAGCGGCGAACCAGCGGTCCGGCGGCATCGACCTCGCGACGGATACCATCGTGGAACAGTTTCAGCAGCCTTGGGACGACCATCATGACGGTTGTGCCGGTCGCCCGCATGGTGTCGAGGATTTCGACGGGCGACAGTTGATCGACGTAGGTGACGGTGGAGGCGTTGGCGAGGGGAACGAGGAACCCCCCGGTGAACTCGAACACGTGGTGCATGGGCAGTACGGAGAGGAACTGGTCGTCGGCTTGGACCGGTTGGACGTGGACCAAACTGCGAGCGTTGGCGAGGAAGTTCGAGTGACGCAGCATGACACCTTTGGGCGCGACGGTCGTTCCGGAGGTGAACACGATGGAGGCGATGGCGTCGCCGGTGACGGTAACCGGTTCGGGTCCGGGGTCGCGACTGTTCCCGGGCGGTGGGACGAACTCCGTGTCGAGCACGACGACGTCGATCGGCGCGTCGGACGTATCGTTTCGGACGGCTTCGCGCGTCGCCTCGTAGGCTGATTGGCTGGTGCAGATCAAGCGAACGTCCGCGAATCGCGACATGGCGATCACGTCGGCGGCGGGTAGTTGTCGGTCGATTGGCACGACGGTGAGTCCGCTGTACATCGCGGCGAGATAGGTCAGTCCCCACTCGGGGCTGCTCTCCGCGAAAATCGCGATGTGGTCGCCTTGTCGCAGTCGGCGCTCGGCGAATCGGCGGGCGATGGCTGCGGTGGTCGCGCGGGCTTCGGCGTAGGTGTAGCGCACCCATCGGTCGTCTCGGCGCACCTGGAGCGCGATGCGCGACGGATAGGTTTTCACGGCGTTGTCGAAGACGTCGAAGATGGACTCTCCGCGTAGCGCCGCCAGGACCTGCATGGGCGGCGGAGCGTCGGGCGACTCGCCTTCGACGGCGTGGGTGGCGGCGAGCATGGGCGCTTCGAGTTCGGTCCCCGATCCGAGGACGAAATGCCGCACGCCCGGGACGTGCCGGAAGGCGATGTAGTCGCGCCAGTCGATCCGCATGACGTCGAAGGGGAACATCGCACGGTCGTCCTCGTGCATCGAGGCGGTCACCGCGCACAGGTTGGTGTCGTCGTAGCGGCAGTCGAGGTGCGTGTACGGCGCGTAGATCTTGACGAAGTAGATGAGTTGGGCGATCTGCGCCTCGGCGGACGCGAGGCGTTTGCGGCGTTTGGGTGCGAACTTCGTGGACTTGAGGAAGGCGCGCAACTGTCGCGTGCGTTCGAGTCGGCGCTGCCAGCGGCGCAAGAATACCTCTCGATCGACCACGCGCATTGCTTTGGCTCGTATGGGGCGTCCGTTGTCATCCCGCATCGGTCGGCGGCGGAACGCCTCGGCGACCGAATCGATCAACTCGGTCATTTTCAGCGGGTTTCGCGCGCCGGATGCGCAATGATAGATTTCCAGGCATGGACCCGCGCGCCCGACGGGGAGGGTCGCGATCATCGCGTTCGCGACGAAATCCACGGGGCTGAAATCGATCGCGATACTTCGATCGGCGGGGAATTCCTTGAGTTTGCCGCGTCCGAAGGCGAGGATCAGTGGGTCGGCCATCCGCAGCCCGTCGACCCAACCGGGGGCGGGCTCTTCGTAGCTTCCTTCGATGATCGCAGGCCTCATGAGGACGAGGGGGACGTTACCGTGCTCGCGGGCGAGGAACTGCTCTGCCATCCACTTCGTACAGGTGTAGGTATCGTTCCAGCCGTTCTTCTGGGCGTAGGCCATACCGACGTCGATGAGCTCGCGGCGTCGCGCGGCCCGGTCATCGCCGTAGCGAACGTTCACCTGTTCGACCAGCTCGCCCAGTTCGGTATACGCCTGGTCGAGGTCAAACGACGGCGCCGCGTTGGAGCCGTTCCGCGCCGCGATGTACGAAGCCGCGGAGTGCCCCGGGGGGATGAGTGACTCCTCGATGTCTCCCGTTCTTACGCCGCTGACGTACGCCGTCGAGACGTGCATCATCGGAACGTCACCGCAGTCCCGGGCGAATCGCAGAAGGCGACGCGGGCCCTCGATGTTCAAGGAGATCGCCAAGTCGAGTCGTTCGTCAAACGTGACCGTCGCGGCGCTGTTGACGACGAGCGTGACCCGGCGGGTCAAGGCTGCGTATTGATCGTTGGGCAGTCCGAATTGGGGGAGCGTCAGATCGCCGGAGACGACGCTGACTTTCTCTCGGCAGCGGTCTGCAAACCCGGGTCCCAGCGCAGCGCGGAGGCGATCAAAGGCGTTGTTGCCGAAAACTTCGCGCCGCACGCGCTGCGCCGCGGACGTCCCATCCGGGCGGGGGCGGACCAGCAGGTGGAGATGCCCTACCTCCGGGACTGTGCGCAGAAGCTTTTCAAGGAAAATCTTGGCAAGAAAGCCGGTGGCGCCGGTGATGAGAATCTCGTGCCCGGCGAGTCGATCGTTGATGCGAGATTTGGAATCCGAAGCGCCCGCGATCACAGAAGCACCGCCTCAATCCCTGCTGATACCCGATATTCGACGGCGGAACCAACACCGGCGGAGCGCAGCAGCGCCGACCGGCGCGCCGATTCGACGTCGAACACGGCGCAAACGCACCATACCACGCTGAGGGCAGCTATCATAAGGATTCTGGGGAAAAGTCAACCCGGACGGACCGCCGCACGCAACGTGGGGTGCGTGAGACTATCGGCAGGTACCCCATTCTCCGCCGTACGCGATGGGTGGGGGACGTGTCGGTGCGAAACCAAGCAGCCCGCCACGCTTCGCGTCACCAAACGCTTGTACTTTCAAAAGATGCGCGGGGCGGTGACGCGAAGAATGGGGCACCCAACTAGGCTCCAGGCCGCCGGGAGTGTCATGGTCCTGGATGCGCCCGCACTGATTCAAAAACGGTGTGCTACGGACAGGCTGGGCACGAAGCATCCACGGTGGCGTTGGCGGGACTGCAAAGCGACTGGATCAGCGAGATCGAGCCGTTCGTAGAGCCCTCCACACAAATCGGGAGCTTGTCGCCATCAGCGTGACACCCAACCACGGTAATGTCACCATTCAAGTGACCATAGTCCCGAGGCGCCCCGGCGTTATCGTTGATCTGAAAACACCCGTCGAAGTCGATCGGCGACAGTGGCGGCAGTGTGACAGTCGAGCCGACCCAGATGTCGCCGTCGGCGTTGTCGTTGCCGCCACCGGCGTTGATGACCACCTGCCCGTTCGGACCCACGCCGCCGAACAGATTGATCTGTGACAGGGAGGTCGTGCCTTTCTTGACCGCGACGAATCCGTCCATGAGCCCATCAACCAGAATCCGCCCGTTGCGCAGGTAGCTCCCGAGGTTGATCTCGGCCGAGGACGCAACGTCGCCGTCAACATCAATATCGCCACTGACTCCGCCCGTGACGGCGACTTCCCCGGTCAAGAATTGGCCCACACGAACATCGCCCGCGAGCGTGCCGCTGATATCGATGACGCCGTCGGAGTTATAGGTGACCGCGATGTCGCCGGCGCATTCACCGTCGATGTCGATCGTTCCCGTTGAGTTCAAGTTATTGACGACGGAGATGTCACCCAGCATCGCACCGGTGATATGAAGCGTTCCATCGAGGTCACCCTTGTTTTCCGTGCGGATAACCCCCTGGTCGATGGAATTACCCAGTTCGACGTCCGTGAAGGTAGCCGTTCCCGTCCAGTCGTCTCCGAGAACGACGAGGCCGTCCTGGGTCACCGTTCCTCCGTTGACGATGCTCCCGCTGCCGTCGCCCCAGTGTTGGAGCGCGCCATCCACATCATAGGCGTTGAGGTCGATCGTGGACCCGGAGACCAATTCACCGGCTACCACCGCTTCACAGAGGGACGGAACGCCCGTGAGAAGGTCCAACTCCCCATGAAACTCGCAGGGGGTCCCCACGCCGGATTGGTAGTTCAGGAGCACCAGCGTTGGAGGGAAAGGAACACCGTTGCTCATGTCAGCGATGCTGATGGTCACCGGGATCACTCCGCCAGCCTCGCCGTTGTTTCCAATGTGTCCGCCTACGCGCAGCTGTCCCTCGTGAAGGCCCGAAATGGTCAGGTCGTTTTGGAGATGCCCGACGATCCAGATCTGAGCATTTTCGCCGACTGCGCCGATTGTGACCGGGTTAAAGACGCTGGTACCAGTCCAACCACCGCCGCCCACGCAGGAAACGGCGCCGACGCCAAACTGAATGAACCCACTGGGGGCGACGTCTTCCAGATCGACGTCCCCGAAGATGCTCCCCTTGATAACCAGGTCAAAGACGGTGACCGAGGCGGTTACCGCCCCGCTGACGTCGCCCAAGATCTCCAGGCCGTCGGGTGCGGGAACCGAGACAGCGCCTACGACGTCGCCGTCGACCAACAGAGAACATCGGCCGTTTTGGGTCCCGTTCCCAGCCTGGAGGAACAGGTCGCCCGCGATGTCTCCGGTGATGTGACCGTCCCAGACCCGTGTGAAGTTGGCGCCCGCACTGGGATCAAGATTGATCGAACCCACATCCGTCGCCCCCGGGTCATCGTCCGGCTGGAGGATGCGGACTGTGTAATCCTCTGCCCCGACGCCGGCAATATCGCCGATTTCCGCCGGGTCACCGGCCCCATCCTTGCTCCAGACCCGCCACTGGTACGTCGTCCCCTGACCGTCGTCGCCGAGCAGGAACTCCACGCTGGGAATCCCGCTACCGTCGAACGTGAACGTGAAATGCGTGTCTTCGACGGGCGCTGTCACGACGTTGTCGAACCGTGCGCAGATTTCAGGTCCGCCATCACTGTCACAAACCTCGGGGCTGGACTGGGCGAGGGCCGCGCTCGTACATACGGCAACGATTCCGAGAATATGCAGATTCCAGACTACGTTGTTCTCACCTATCATGGTTACGTCTCCTGTGTGTTTTCTGTACTGTGCGAACTTCTCAGATTCAATGCTTGACCCGTGCCCTCCGCTTTGAGATAATCCATCGACCATGGAACGGAGGTGAAAGCCATGTCTCGATGTGCCTTGCACGTGGCGATTGCTCTTGCGGCGGCCCCCGGATTCGCGCAGGTTGTGTCATACGAGGGCAACTCCTTCCCCGAGAAACTCGGACAGGGGTGGGACCATCTTGAGACGGTGCTGCCCGCCGATAGATCGATCGACGCGGGTCGGCTCACGCAGGCCCCCGTTGTTCTTCCATGTCCGCCGCTCTGCACGACCCAAGACTTCTATCGCCATGAATTGACAGATCAGCCTTCGTGGTTTTTGACCTGGCGCATGGCTACGGACGGGCCTCCCGTCTTCGGCGCTGTGGCGCCTGCGTCGATCGTCGCTGGCGGAACCACCGGAATCCTCTACCATTTCACGATCGGAAACAACGAAGTCCGTCTCATTCGCGGATCCCAGTTTCCCATAGTCTATGGAGATTTTGATCCAGGCGTACATGTCTTTCGCCTCGAACTGCGCGGCGCCGACTCGTATACGTTTTTGGTCGACGGCGACGTGGTCGATACGGGTGTCCCGGAAGGACCGTATCCGACCGACGATTCGCGAGTCACGTTCGGTGCCCAGGCTGCGATCGTGGACAGCGTCACGCAGTGGGACTACATTCGGTTCGGTCTGATCCCCGAAGACGCCTCCGGGGACTTCGACAGCGACGGTGCGGTGGATGTCGACGACTTCTACTTCTTCCAGGAGTGCGCCGCCAACAGCGGTCCGAACCTGGACGCCGGACCGGGCTGCCGGTGGGCGGACATGGATTCGGACAGCGACGTGGACTTTCACGACTTCGCCCTCTTCCAGCGTGCCTTCACGGCGGAGTGATGCGGGGAAAGGCGAGTTTCTAGCGGCAAGACCGCTCCCTGACGGTCGCGGCTCTGTTCTACGAAGTGTGCTTGCGTTGCGTTGCGTTGCGTTGCGTTGCGTTGCGTTGCGTTGCGTTGCGTTGCGTTGCGTTGCGTTGCGTTGCGTTGCTGAAGTGTGTCATGCCTCTCTTCCTATCACGTACACCATACGACACGAACGTCCGATAGTCAAGTAAGTAAATGAATAGATTTTGGGCGGGTGACAGTTTCTGTCACCCCCTATGCAGCCTGCTGTCGTTCCCGAGAACTCTGTCCGAGCGGTAGCGGACGTGTCGGGCGGAGGTTTAGGGTCCGGGGGACACCATAGCGTCCGGGGGACACTATACGCAAGGCTCGGCAATCGTCCCGCACGCAACAGGCGGCGCACCCACGGCGCGAACCACAACGATTTACACTTGACAGGCGGACGCGGAGGTCGTATAGGAGCCGCGAACGTGTTGAGGAGTCGTTTCATGGTCCTTCGAATTACAAAGCCCTACCCGCAGCCGAACCGCACGCAGGTTCCGCGCGGATGGAGAAACGGCTCCGGCGAATTGCTCTAGGGTTCTTTTTCGAGACTTGTGATTCATGACCCCGGACGCCAAACGGTTTCCGGGGTCATTTTTCATCGGTGTGTGAGCGATGTCCGACGAAGGACTGGCATTGAAAAAAAAGACGAACGATCGAGTCCGCGAAGGCGACCTGTGGAACGTCATCCGCATGTCCGTCCCCATCGTGGTGGCGACCTGCTGCCGCATGGTCATGGACGTGACCGACTTCTGGATGATCTCCGAAACCGGCAATAGCGACGCACTGGCTGCCATTCTCCCAGCCCAGATCATCATGTTCACCTACATCGTGATCGGCATGGGCATGTTGACCATCGTCAACACCATGGCGTCGCAGTGCCTAGGTCGCGGCGATCTGCGCAGTTGCAGCGCGTACGCTTGGCAGTGTGTATACCTTTCCTTCGCGTTCTGGGCCGTCGGGACGGTGCTGTGGCCGTTGCTGCCCGCGGTGTTCGCTTGGGCCGGCCACGATCCCGCGATTCAGGATCTCGAAAGCCGCTACGCCGCCATCGCCATTTGGACCATCGGTCCGTCGATCGCAGCCGCGGGACTCAGCAGCTTCTTCAACGGAATCCACAAGCCGGGCGTGACCATGATGGTAGCGCTCGAAGGCGTCGTCATTAACGCAGCCGTGAGCTACGTGCTCATTTTCGGCAAGTTCGGGTTCTCCGCGATGGGCATCGAGGGAGCAGCCTGGGGCACGGTCATTGGGACCAACTACCGGGCTGTGCGTCTGACGGTCTCCCTCTGCGGGCGCAAGTTGCACGAGAAGTTTCATTCCCGTGACACGTGGCGGTTCGACTGG
>JAJDDS010000490.1 GCA_029260195.1 Phycisphaerae bacterium | reverse complement strand
CTTTCCCCTACAATCACCCCGCACAGAGGAGCCAAAGACATGACCCGCACAATCGTGATGCTCGCCCTCACTTTCCCCACCGCCCACGCGCAGCCGCCCCCCAAATCGGCCCCCTGCCCCTGCGGCACATCCAGGACGCTCGGCGCCTGGTGCGACAAGCACGAAGCCGGCTACATCGCCAACGTCAAGATCGAATCGGTAGACCTGTTCGAATGGCTGGACGCCCATGGCCACCACATCGACCCCGACAAGATCGAATGCCCCGACTGCAAGATCGCAATCCGCGACAACGGCTACTGCGAGCGATGCAAGATGGGCTACGTCAAGCGGGAAGCCTATCTCTCCCGCCTGACCTACCACATCGCGAAGGCCCGCCCGCGCAAGGCGGCTGAATTGAAGTGTCTGACTTGCGGCAACAACGCGCGACGGTTCGGCTGGTGCGATCGGTGTCAAGTCGGCATGATTGGAAGCGTCGAGATCGCCGGACGCCAGGACTATGAAAAGGCTGCGGAGTCCTTCCGCATCCTCCTGATCGCCGTCACCGCAGCCCCGAAGTGTGAATCCTGCGCGCTTGCCATCGTCTCCGACACCACCTGCCGCGCGTGCTCAATTACATACAAGAATGGCAAGCCCGTCCCCGCGCCAGCCCCCGCCCCGTCGTCACCGCGCCGCTGATCAGCACGGTGAGTGCCATACCAATGACACTCCAACTCGACCCAGTCGGCACCTGGACCACCCCGCCGGCGTTCGCATCCACCGACCCCGTCACATCGGCGAAGTTCGTCGGCGAGTTCACCCCCGTCGACCCGTCCGCGTTCAATGACAACACGCCGTCCAGCGGCAACGCGCCAGCCCCAAACGTCATGGTGGCTGCCGTGTAGAACCAGTACGTCAGCTCGTCCGAAGCGAGCGACACGAAGTTCTCCGGGATCAGATAGTCCGGCGTCGGCGCGCCAGCCAGCGCCGCGAAGGCAGCCGTGCCCAGGAGCAGGTGCTGGTTAGCGGTGCTGTCCGGTGGGAGATTCTCCGGGAATGTAAGCTCGCTCCCGGTCGATTCGCTTCGCACCCACTTACCCGCCAGCGCCGTCTCGTTCGCGGCTCCGCAGCACTCCTCAAGCTCGATGAACTGAACTGTCCCGCCGGCGTCACTGAACACCTCATTGATCCGCCAAAGGTGCGACCCCGCGACAGCCGACCCACAGGACACGCCCATCGCCACGCAAAACAACCGACCCGTCCACCTCGGCGCGCCTTGGCTCACGCCGGCGCCGTCGCCCATGTGCCTCATCCCAGTAACCTCCGAACCGAAATCAATCTAGATCGCTCGCCACCGACAGCCGGCGCCCGCCAACCGAACGCGCGACACCCTACCAGATTCCGCGCTCGCGCGGAAGGTCCCCACCGGCTGCGGACAGAATCCGGGGAATCGTGTCGGCGAAGTTCCAGACGACACCGAGAATCGCCCAGTGCTTGATGATCCAATTGACGTAGACGTTAGTCGGCGGGTCTCGGAGTCACCGCCCCCTGGCGTTATCCGCCTCCAGCGCATGGTCGGCTTCGTCGGCGTGCTCGGCATCGTCGGAATTCAACGCTCGGACCACGTAGGGCGCGCTCGATCGTACGACACCCGGTGATAGCTGATGAAGGCCGTTCCCGCGGCCATCGTCAAACCATATGCGCAGGAGGACGTCATCGTTTAGAAACGCCTCCGAAGGGACCGGTACCATCGGCGGCGTGCCAAGCGCCACGTTATACACGCCGTTCACGACGTTAAGCGTGAGGCGCGCGTCGGGACTGTTCATCGTGCCGAGTTGCGTCCCGTCGTTGGTCCAGAGGTTGACTCCGGCGCTGGACGTAACCAGAGCGAAGTAGAAGGTCCCCGTTCCGGTGAACCGCTCACCCTGGACCGAGATCACCCCCTGGTGCCCGATCGACGCCGGAACCTCCGCCCAAGCATCATCGGCCCCCACCCAAACCAACACCGTGAACGCCACCGCGATTCTCGTGCACCTTGTCGACATGACTCGCCTCCGTCGATTCAGAAGTACAGATTGTGTGTTCGATCCCCTTTGCCCGAACCTATCCCGGACGAGAGTGTACCAAGCCGGCGACCCAAAATAAAGCCTGTTGCACGGCAAATCCGCCCCCCAACCTCGCCCGGGCGTCGCCGTCCACGGTAGCCGGACGAACGAGCATCAAGGGTTCAGACCGCCACCCACAGGAGTGCTGAATCGACTGTCTGCAGCGCGCATGGTGCCGGAACTCCCGACGTTGTCGTCGACATCAACCATGACGGCTCCCCGGAGATACGCGAGCAAGCCTCTCACCAGTGGCGGAACCTCTTACGGCGGCATGAACGCCAACGACGCCAAGCGGCTGAAGGAGCTGGAGAACGTGAACCGTCGGCTGGATCAGGTCATGCTAGGAGAGTAGCTTTGCGCTGAACAACTGGCGACGATCTGCGGGACACGAGACCCCGCGAGGCAGCCAGGGAAGCCAATCGAAAACGATCTATCGCGTACACTGCGTGCATTGGCGCGATCCTCTACCGCGTAACGCATCACCCCCTTATCTTCGCCTCCAGTTGCTCGAGGCGCTTGCGCAGGGCTGAGATTTCGGCTCCCTGTGCGGCTATCTGTGCGTTCTTCTCGTTCCGTAGCTCGCGCAGGGCCTCGACGAGCAAAGCCGTGTCACCGCGGACGGTGACACGCTTAAAGCCAGTCGGATCTTCATCGACCCACTCGGGGAAGACCTGCTCGACATCTTGCGCAACAAACCCAACTTGCTCACCGGACAATCCCTTGATCTTGCCAGGGTTCCTGAACTCAAAGGTCACACCTTGGAGAGCAAGCACGCGATCCAAGACATCGTGCAAACGCTGGATGTTCTTCTTGAGCCTCCGATCGGAGGGTACAGACCAATGCTCTCCCGAAGGCTTGCCGGCACTGCCGTTCACGTGCAGCATGTAATTCGGCGCCGCCGTACCGATGCCGACATTGCCATCGTTCCTAAAAACAGCTCTTTCACTCCCCGCCAGATTGAGAACCAACTTCTCGCGACCACTGCCGTCTTGGTTATAATAGATGCTGGCACCATTCGCCGGAGGATCGATCGGAGCCGCTGAGTTTATTCTTCTAAGAAACAATGCGCCTCCGGCACCGTCAGTTACTCCTATCTGAATGTTCCTACTATCACCTAGTGTTAATGCTTCATCGCGACTCGCAGTTCCAATGCCGACGTTGCCGCTCATGCCTACGTTCCCGTTGCTCCCAAATACAACTGTTTCACTCCCCGCAAGATTGAGAACCAACTTCTCGCCACCACTGCCGTCGTGGTTATAATAAACGCTGGCACCATTTGCCGGAGGTTCAATCGGCTCCACTGAGTTTACTCTTCTGAAGAACAATGCGCCTCCGGCGCCATCAGTTGCTCCCATCTGAATGTTTCTACTATCACCTAATGTCAATGCTTCACTTGGATTTGCAGTCCCGACGCCCATGTTGCCGCCAATGGACCAAATTGTCCCGCCGGAAACCCGGTTGAGCGACGCAGCGTCGTTCGCCAAGTCGCTGGCGGTCACTGAGCTGTTCGCGATTTCGTCGCTACCTACCGAATTCGTCGCCAAGTCCGCGGCGCTTACGGTTCCGTTTTGAATCTTGGCGCTGTTGACGGCGTTGTTGGCCAAATCGTCGTTTTCGACCTGCCCGTCAACGATCTTGGCCGATGTTACCGCGTTGTCGTCAATGGTCGCACTGTGATAGGCAAAGGGGACGCTGGCAAT
>JAJDDS010000489.1 GCA_029260195.1 Phycisphaerae bacterium | reverse complement strand
CGTCGACGCCTTCATCGCGCGCATCCGCGCCGACCACGCCGACCAGCTCCGCGCCGCGCAACACGCCGACGCCTTTCACCAGTCCCTCGATCGATTGCGCGACGACGCCGACGTCGAATTCGCGCGACACTTAGCCACCGTCGAGAACATTCAAGCCATCAAGGAAATCGCCGGCGGACTCCGCGAAATCGGAATCCAGTCCATATCCCTCGACGACGAGCTTCGCCGCTACATCACCGACGTCTTCGAAAAACCGAAACCCGACCTCACCGACCAACGGAGCTAAAAACGTGTCCGAGACTACGCAACCACTGGACCAGTTGATCGAATCGATCCAGTCCCTCGTCGACGCGCCAAGTCGCCCGCCAGACGCCATCGACCGCATCCTCGAGAGCGCTCCGCGCACGACGCGCGTTCGCGCTCTTCACGACGCTCCGGTGGTCGCCCGCTTTCGCGAGGATCTGACCAATGGCTTCATCCGCCTCGACACCGCGAAGGCTCTGTTCCGCGTCATCACCGATCTTATCAAACTGCGCGGGGCGTGATGAACCGAACAGTGCCAATCCTTGTCGCCATCTCCGGACTCGACGCAGCCTCCCTGCTGGCTGTCCTCACGCCGGTGGTCGTCGTGCCCATGGCGGTCATCACGTTCTACCTCCGCGCCCTCCGCGACCACCTTACAGCCGGGCGCGGCGATCTCACCCGGCGCATCGAGCACCTCGAAGCCGGGCTGCGGCGGCTCGAATCCGCGCTGGCTGATCTCGGGCGCGATCACGTCACTAAGGAGGATTGGCTGCGGGAGTCGATGCTCGCCCGCAGCAATATCGAACGCCTGACCACTACGCTGGTCCGCATGGAAGCCGCTTCCGACGCCCGCGACGACCACGCGCGTCAACCTTGCGGCACGTGCGGTGCGAGCGACGCCGGCGCACCCGTTCGACCCCGACACGACGCAGGCTACGAGGGAGCCGACTAATGGCTGGCAGCCGACCTCCATCCGAAATCGTCCGCGTGCGCAACGAAGTTCTCGTCGCTCTGCGAATGCTCTACCCGGCTGCGTTGCAGGCCGACCAACTCCTGCGCAGCCTTCTCAGTGTGTTTCCCACACTTGAGTGGAATTGTCTGCGGCGCGACATTTGCTATCTGGTTGAGAAGGGCTACCTCCAGCGGGTGATCGCGGACTCCGAGCAGGATGAGCGATTTACGTCCTGGCGGCGCCGGTGGTTTCGCATCACCACGAGCGGGCTGGAAGTGGCGGACCATCTTGTCGACGACCCGGCGATGGAACAATGACCACGGACCACACATCGCCAAGAGCCAACCGTCGCCGCAAGAAGGCGGTCGCGAAAGTGTCGCTTCCTGACACTCCGGGAGGGACGGCGAAAGTGTCACGCAGTGGCACTTGGCGCCGACCCGCCGAAGTGTCGCACGCTGACACTTCCGCGCCCCCCACGCGGACCACCGACGCCTTTCGCGCGCGTATGCGGGTTGTCGGCGAACTCATTCGCGATGGATTCGGACTGGGGGCCGATCTCGAAACGCCCCGGGTCAATCAGGACGCCTGCCGACTGACAATCTCACTGCTGATCGAGACTCTGTTCCTCGCTGAGGAGCGACTCTCGACCGACGAACTCGCCGCCGTCTCCAAGATCGTGGCGGAACAGCGCAAAATCGACGCTCCGCGACGCGATTCGCGCGGGGCGAACGGGACGGCGCAAGTGTCATCCCGTGACACTTCCAATCCGGCTGCGTCCCGACCCCTGCCCGGATCCTTCGACCGCATCGTCGACCGGATTTACGGCACGAACCTCGCCGGGCGGGACGCCGACTCAGACGACGTCCGGGCGGACGGCGTCGCCGACGACTGAATCATCAATCGGTCGGCCTTGACGCCGTCGCGTCGGTCCCCTATGAACAACCGCTTCAGCGGCAGGCTCGGGTGCGCGAGCCGCTCACGTTTTGCGCCAGGGACAGGCGATGCCCGACATGCCCGAAATCGATTGGAACATTCCTGGTCGGCTACTCCTGGCCATGATTCTCGGCAGCGTCATCGGGTTCGAGCGCGCGTTGCGTGATAAGCCGGCTGGGTTTCGCACGAACATCTTGATTTGTGTTGGAGCCTGTGTGTTTACGATGGCGTCGACCGCGCTGTCGGGGCCGATGATTGATCGGACGCGAATCGCGGCACAGATCGTCACTGGTGTCGGCTTTCTCGGCGCGGGTGCGATCATCCGCGACGCGAAGGGGATTGTGGGGCTGACGACGGCTGCCACGATTTGGTCGGTGGCTGCGATGGGGATGGCAGCCGGATTGGGATTGACTGTGCTGGCTGTCTGTGGGACGGGGGCTGTCCTGTTGGTTCTGTTGGGGTTTCCGTTTCTCAGTGGGTGGATCGAGGATCGTCACGACGTCGAGGAGTACCGCCTCACGGCAGGCAAGTCAGCCGAGCAGATCGATCGCGTCGAGAAGATGTTCGCGGAGCACGCGTTGCGGATTGTGCTGAGTGACTACTTCGAAAAGGGCGATAAGGTGGTCTTCGCGATCAAGGCGTTGGGATCGAGCGCGTCGCATCGCACCATCCGCCGGAAGCTGCTGCTGCTGGATGACATTCGTCTTTGCGAAGTGGGGTGACGTTCTCAAATCAACGGCGGCGGAATCAGCGCCGACGGGTTTGTCGGGGAATCGCGGTTGCGAACGCCGCTTGTGCTTCAGTCATTCCGTTTGGTTGAATCAGGAGGGGCGGGAACCTACTATGTCCGCTCGGACAACGACAACCGAGGGACGTCAGCAGAAAGGAACCCGATCCATGCTGTTCAAGCCGTGTACGATCGTCCAACAGATTGGCGTCGTTCTCGCGATGGCAATGCTCGGCGGCTGCATCGCCTCCGTCCGGACTGCGGAGCCGGTCGCAACCAACTCCGGGACCCGGGTCGCGGTTACCAATGCCGAGGACTCCGGTGCGCAGCCCGGGGTGGCCGTGGAAGATGGTGAGAAGACCGTGGAAGAGGAGGCGAAGGAGAAAGAGAAGCAGGCAGAGGAAGCGGCGAAGGACGCCCGTCAGCTCGCGAAACTCCGTCGCGACGCGCGCATCGGCCATGAGCGCGTGGCCAGAGCGCACATGGACCAGAGCCACACGACAACGTCGAATGAGGCTGCATTGACGGATGCCGAGCGTGAGCTGGCGCTGCAGCAGGACCGCCATCGCATCTTTACCGAGCGGTCCGTCCCCAACCGAATTGAGCGCGCTCAGCTCGACTTTGCCCGCGCCGAAGATCGCACGAAGGAGGCTGAGGAGGAGCTGCGGCAACTCGAGATGATGTACGCGGAAGAGGACTTCGCCGACCAGACGAAGGAAATCGTCCTCGAACGAGGTCGGCGTCGTCTCGAGCGCTCGCGCAAGGACCTTGTGCTGCGCCGCGAGGAGCTGGCCACGCTGGCGGAAAAGACCATCCCGCTCGAGTTGGCCGAGCACGAGCTGCGCTTGGAGCAGAAGACCAGAGCGCGGGACAAAGCCGACCGCGCCGCGCAATCATCCATGCTTGACAAACACATCGCGGTCCTGGCGGCCGAGGCAGAGGTCGCCCGGGTCGAAGCGGAGATCGCGGCTTTGGGGGAGAAGATGGAGAAGGACCGCGCCAGTCGCGACGGGAAGGAATAGCAGGCATGAATGCGCTCATCGCGTTGCTCGCTTTCGCGAGCGCATCCGGCGACGGTTTGGACAGCGCCAGCGAAGGCCCCATCACGTCGAACGAGGTCCACGCCGCGATTGATAGAGGTATCGCCTTTCTGCTGAAGGATCAACGCAGCGATGGCTCGTGGGGTGGTCCGCAGGGTTCGGTCACCACCTGGAGCGGAGACGTGTGGTCCAACCCGGAAACGCACCGGGCATGGAAGGTGGCGACGACGGGGCTGTGCGGCGCGGCGCTGATCGAAGTCGGGTCGTCCGACGATGCGCGGAAGGCGGCTGACCGTGCGGTCCGGTATCTGATCGACAACGCTGATGTAAGGCGTCCCGATGTGTGGGACACGATGAACAACTGGGCTTACATCTACGGGTTGCAGGGTTTGGCGCGCGCGCACGGCAGCCCGCGATACGAAGGCTCGGCCGTTCGCGCTGAGATCGCCGATGCAGGTCGCAAGTACCTGGAGAAACTCGAGCGGTTCCAGTCCCTTAACGGCGGGTGGGGGTACTTGGAGTTCAACGGGCCGCGCACGCGTCGGCCGCAATGGGCGACCAGCTTTATGACCGCTGCGGCTGTTGTTGCCATGCAGCAGGCCAACGGTGCTGGCTTCGAGGTGGATCAAAAGGTCATCGACCGGGCCGTGCGCGTGGTCAACCGCTGCCGCCTGCCCAATGGAGCCTACACTTATCGCGTCCGGACCGTACCCAACCTGAATTCGGCGTACATCGATCAGGTCAAGGGCTCATTGTCTCGGATCCCGGTGTGCCAGACGGCGCTGATGCTGTCGGGACAGGAGATTTCGCTGGAGGACCGTAGGTTCGGTCTGGTGCATTTTTTTCGCGATCACAAGTTCCTCGGTATTGCCATGCACAAGCCGATTCCGCACGAGGCGTACTACGCTAACTCGGGCTATTTCTATATGTTCGGCCACTACTACGCGTCGCTAGTCATCGAAGGACTCCCGGTCGCGGAGCGATCCGTGTACCGGCCCAAGCTCTGGCACGAGATTCTGCAGATTCAACAGCGGGACGGCTCTATGTGGGATTACGACATGCACGGCTATGACAGGCCTTATGGCGTGGCCTACGGTTTGATGGCATTGGGGCGCTCGCTGAAGGAGTGATGGAGGTGTTTGACGCGGGTTGTGCGGTGCAGCCATCAGCGGTTGGCAAGGAAGAGGGCGATCGCGGGATCGCGGGAGGGATTCGAGAGTCGGAGGACGAAGGGGATCGCTCCGCTGCGCGTCGCGGTTCAACGGGGGTGGGCGGCGGGGGGCTTGCGCGGGCGAGCGGTGCGTTGCGGCCTGCTCGGCAAGATCCCTCGCTTCGCTCGGGATGACAGAGCGGGGGGACGGAGGGGGCGGAGGGGCGGAGGGGCGGAGGAGTGACGAGGGGGATGGGGGGGGTCAGGTGGCGAGAAGGCGCCACAAGCACCAGCCAGCGATGGCGGAGATGGGGAGGGTGACGGCCCAGGCGGTGAGGATCTTGCCGACCATCGCTCCTCGCGAACGGCCGTTGACCAGGCCAATGCCGAATAGGCTGCCGCAACTGACGTGTGTGGTGCTGACCGGGAGTCCCATGCGCGATGCCACGATGACGCCCAGCGCGGTGACGACATTTCCTGTGAAGGCCTGGCCGTCGTTCATCTCGACAATCTTGTAACTGAGTACCTTGGCGACGCGGTGAACAGCGAACACTCCGCCGACGGCCATCGCGACGCCGACCGACGTCGTGGCGCCCGACGGTGACAGTGCTTTGGCTGACACCAGCAGTGCGGCGATCTTCGGGGTGTCATTCAGTCCGCGCGCGAAACTGATCAGCCCACCGCTGACGATGTGCGATCCGTCGAGTAGGCGCTGTGCGTCGAATCCGACGAGCCGGCCACTGTAGCGTTCGCAGCATTGCGATCGCGGACGAGCGACCACGCCCAGACTTGTTGTGGCGGACAGCATCGCGGGATCGCCGGTGCAGGTCGCGGGGTAGTATTGCTCCTCGACGCACACGCAGGTCTCCCTGTTCACACCGAGTCGCAGTCGTGCCCAACGCAGGGCGACGTAGAGACCGGCTGTGCATGCCAGCGCCATCAGCGGGCTGGCGAGTAGGGGTAGGAAGAATGTACTGAGGACGGCTGACCCGTTGAGCGCGTGGGCGGAGAGTCCGACGCCTGTGATGCCGCCGACCATGGCGTGCGTTGTGGAGATTGGCATTGCCAGACGGGTTGCGAGGAGCACGGTGAACGCGGCGGCGGCGCCGACGGACGCGAGAAAGGCTGTCGTCTGGGTCACCTGATCTGCGACCAGCCCCTTCCCGCTGAACAGTGCGATCAACTTGTGTGAGAAGACGACGGCAGTTACCGAGCCGAGAAAGGTGGTCACGGCAGCGAATCGTAGCGCGCGGGGGAACGGTAGGGTGCCCCCGCCGACGAGCGTTGCGACGCCTTTGGCGTTGTCGTTTGCACCGTTTGCGAAGGCTAGAAAGACGGCTGCGGCGATTGTGATGATAACTAGCATCGTTCTCCCTGTCGGGTTTTGCTCTTGGCAGTCTCTGATGCAACCCGTGGACCGACGCCGGTATTCCCGGAGGGCTCGGAATATGAGTTGGTCCGGCGGCGTGGCGTGTTGTACTCGATCGCGCGGTGGAACGGAACGGGGCGAACAAGAAGAGGCGGAGCGGGCTTGTAAGCCGAATTCTGTTCGTCCCGACGAGTCGGGGCCGGACGATCATTTATCTGGGCCGACGATCGCCCGCCGGCTCGAGCACCCTACCCGCAGCTTCCAAGGCGTACACGTGTTACGCCCGACGAGACGGGCCGCCTCTTGCTGCTTATTTGGGCTTGCTGGCGGTGGGGTTTACCCTGCCATCGATGTCACCATCGACGCGGTGCGCTCTTACCGCACCATTTCACCCTTACCCGATGAGCGAAACATTCCCGCGCGTCGCTTGGGCATGCCACCCATCGTCGGCGGTGTGTTTTCTGTGGCACTTTCCCTCGGGTTGCCCCGGGTTGGCGTTACCAACCACCGCGCCCTGTCCAGTTCGGACTTTCCTCCGGACGCGCTTCGTCGATCGTCATCGCATCGCGGCGAGCGGCGTCGCCATCCACGAGGGGTGGGGCGACCTGTGCCGCGTTGGCGATTGACGAAGCGCGCCCGGCGATCGTCACCGCCCGCTCCGCACGGGCATGCTACCTCGCCATGCGCGCCGCCGCCAGTCGTTGCCCATTCCGACGCCGAGGAGGTTTGCCAATGTCGTTTCAGGCGGTTCGTCCGGCCGGTTGCCCGGGGATGGCGTTTCGAATGACGCTTAGTCATTCCGAGCCCTTCGATCCCGCTCAGGGCTGGCTCTGCGAGGAATCTTGCGGATGGTTTGATCGCGGCTAGATTCCTCGCTCGGCTCGGAATGACGGGGGGCGCTCGGACGGAGAGGGGGGGGCTCGGTGTGGAGGGTCGGTGCGGATGGGTTTCTTGCGCAGCGCCGCTGCCCGGATTGGGGCGCACCGATGCAGCGCGGGTGTGGCCATACTCGGTGGCAGCGGGGAATTCGTCCTTCCAGACTTCAAGTGCAT
>JAJDDS010000488.1 GCA_029260195.1 Phycisphaerae bacterium | reverse complement strand
CGCGGCAACGGTGCACCATAACCCAGCGAGTGTTCAGCTCGTGAGGCCCCCCCCCATCGTATCCGTTGGGGGGGGGGGGGGCGCAGGCCTGCGTCCGTGCCGGACTGTTCATTGTGACCCCACCGCCGTCCGCCGCAAACCAAACGGGATGGCCCCCGCTTCGCCTCCACGCGGCCAGACCCGGGACTCCACGGAAGTACAGGGGCGCGCGCGCCGCTCCGAATTTTCACAGATCACCCCCGACGTTATTACTACGGAGACCGCGAGCGCGGTCCAGAAATCGACCCCTGCGGCGAACGAACCGATGCGAACCGAAACTCTGTCCACCACGAATCACCCCCTCACACCCGTCACCGCCGCCCCACTTCGTTCGGCGGCGACGCCAAGAGGAGCATTCCACGCCCTCCCGGATCTGAGTCCCCGCGCCAAACGGACCCACGCCCCACGTCCGAAAACCGCGTTCCCGCCACCAGGAAGCCCAGGTGCTCATCCACCGCCCCGGCCCAAATGCGCCAACCGAACCCAACTCCATCTCCTTGAAACCGCGTTTTCATCCTCAAAAACGCGATTTCTCCGAATAACGCACGGTGCGAACGAGCAGACCGAACCCATCTCCCGCCATCGCTCCCCCGCACCGTCGTCCCCCTGCGGTTCGCGCCACGGCTTCCGGTTCTGGGTTCTCGGCCTTCCACTTGCCACCGCCGGGACGGCTCGCTACAATGCGCCCCGAGAGAGGCCGCAGGAAGTGAGAGACCTGCGGTGTAAGGTTGGGTAAATCTGGGGAGGTGAGAGAGATGCACGAGGTTTCGTTTCGGGCTTGCCGCGCCATCGCGGTTGCGCTGTTTTTTGCACTATCAACGACTGTTCTGTCAGCCGCCGAGATTTTCTATCTCGACCAGACGCGGGCCGTTCAAGCATCCGCGTTTGCGGGTGATTCGACCGGCGACACCGCCGACGCCGACGACGCCTTCGCTAGCGACTTTGAAGCATTCGCGAGCATGGTCAACGCTGATGCCCTGCTGCCATTCGCGTACGCCCACGGTGACGCAGTCCAGTTCTCCAGCCTGGGCGACCTGTTCATATCCACCATCGGGGCTGCCAACGCGGTCCACTCCTGGGACCTGATCGACGACGGACTCGCCGTCGCCGCTGCAGGCTCCAGTTTCTCCGTAACGTTCGAGCTTAACGAGACAGTTAACTACGCCATCGCCGCCGATCTCTCCGTGCTGCAAACCGTGGCTGGTACAGCTGCAGGAGTGATACTGATCGGACCGGGCGGTGTAGTCTACTCCGACTTCCTCGACACCGCGGGCGTGTCCAGCAACGCAACCGGCGGCGTTCTCGAACCGGGGCAGTACACGCTGGCAGCCTCCGCGTCCGCGAATTCCGGAGGCGGTAACCCCGGGAGCACCCGCAGCTCGTTCTTTGTGAACTTCGCGATTCCCGAACCGCACAGCGCCGGCATGCTACTCGCCGGCGCGCTCTTGCTGTTCTCCAGCAGACGGCGCCCGATCGCCCGCTGAACCAAAACGCGGCGAGCGCCCAGGACGACGATGAGCCGCGGATTTCAGTCCGCACGGACGTCCACCCAAGAACCCCCTGCCCCGGATCGATCTCGGAGTCGCGCTGCGTCTTGCCAGCAGCCGCGGGACGGATCACCATACCGGGACGATGTTCGGCGCCTCCAAAACCACCAAGGACATACAACCGCGCGCCATCCTGGCGAAGCCGTTGGATTCGCTCGTCTTTCTGCTCCCGCTGATTCTGTTCTGCGAGGTGGCTGCGCTCGCGATCGACACGACCGGCATTCGGGTAACAGAGGACCGCGTCGTCGCCTACCAACTCCTGCAGATCTTCTTCAACCTATTCGGCGTGGGCGGCACGTTGATGCCGGGGCTGGCGGTCGTCGCGATCCTGCTCGCCACACACTTCGCGTCGCGACAGCCTTGGCGCATCGAACGACGATCCGTGCTATGGATGTACGTCGAGTCGCTGGCGTGGGCGGCGCCGCTGCTGGCGATGAACCAGTTCACACGGATGACCGCGACGCAGTGGCCGGTGGATTCCTGGTTGACGGGGGCGGCGCTCTGCATCGGCGCCGGAATCTACGAGGAACTCGTGTTTCGGCTGGCGCTAATCTCGCTGATCGTGATCGTGGGGGCTGACCTGCTGCGCTTTTCGCAAGGCTCGACGCTCGTCGCTGCCACACTGGTGTCCGCCATGTTGTTCGCGCTTCATCACCATCCCCCGTTCGGGGCGGAACCGTTCAACGCCTTTCGTTTCACGTTTCGCGCGCTCGCCGGCGTCTACCTGGGCACGATCTTCGTGTTCCGCGGTTACGGGCCAGCCGCAGGTGCGCACATCGCGTACAACCTGCTGATCGTCGGGTTGTTTTCGTAAGCAAGCCGTCAGCCATCAGCTATCGGCCGTGGCGGCGCGTGTGGCGGAGGTTACTGGAGTTGGGCGGCGTCGGAGATGACGTGGCGGAACTTGCCGGAGGGTTGGAGGTCGATGCGGTCGACAATTTCGAGATGGGTTGGGAGGGATCGGCCAAGCGACTCGCCCAGACCGTCGAGTAGGCGCGCTCGAGTGTCCTCGCGAAACCCGTTTGGGGCGACGACGCGGAGGTCGATGGACTTATCACTTCGCTGGTGAATCTGGAACTGGTCAATCTCTTCGGCGTCGCGGATCAAGTATATGAGTGACAGGGCGTGTCTCAGGGTTCCGTCGGCTGCGACGAGGTGGTCGGTGCGTCGGCCGTCGATGACGTCCATGAGTTCGAGCCCGCGTCCGCAGGGGCAGCCCGCGTCGAGCATGCGTCCGATGTCGCCGGTGCGGTAGCGGATGAATGGTGTGGCGTGGTTGTCGAGGTTGGTGATGACGATCTCGCCCGACTCGCCCGGGGGTGATGGCTGACCGTCGGCGTCGACGATCTCCATGATGACGTGTTCGCTGGTGACGTGCATTCCTCCAGCCGGGCACTCGTGGGCGCAGGAACCGGAATCACGTCCGCCGTAGCCATTGGCAACGGGGACGTTGAAGAAGTTCTCGAGTGTTCGGCGCTGCTGATCGTCGAGCACCTCGCCGGTGACGAAGACAGCGCGGAGGGCGCGGAACTGGGGCCTGACACCTTCGTTTTCGACGAGGCGGCAGAAGTTGAACAGGCTGCTGGGGTAGCCGAAGAGGCAGGCGGGATTGAAGCGGATAATTGTGCGGAGGTATTGTTGTGCGGTGTGCGGTGCTAGGTCGAAGGCGCTGATCAGCCGATCATTGAGAAAGAAGTCACGGATGGTTCGGACTCGGTCCTGTCGCTTGTTGGCGATGGGGGCACCCCAGAGGTAGACCTCGCGGTCGCCGTGCCGCACGTTGAACCAGCGATGCGATCGCATGCGCGCGACCTTGTCGAACGTGGATCGCAGTGGATCGACGAAGAATGTGAGCGGCTCTCCCGTGGAGCCGCCGGTGGTCATTTCGCGGACGCGGTTGTTTTCGGGTCGCTTGGGACCGGATTGGAATCGTCGTCGCAGGTCGCGTTTGTCGAGCAGGGGCATGTGACGGAGGATATCGAACGGTCCGTGGCGCGCGGGGTCGAATCGGTGGGATTCAAACCATCGGCGATAGTCCGGGAACGTGTTGGCCGCGTAGTGGAAGAGGTGGGTGAGTTTTGCGGCTTGGAGCTCGCGAAGTTCGTCGGGGGTGTACCACTGGGAGCGTTCGAGTTCTCGGAGCAGGCGAAAGGTGGGGCGTCCGACCAGACGCTCGTGCAGGGGGTAGAGGATGTTTCGGGCGATTCGAGAGTGCATGGCGGCTCGGGTCTGCTGCCGGGCGCCGACGCAACGCGCCCCATGTCAGTAGATTTCGGCGGGCGTCGGGCGGGAGTTGAGACGACTCGGCGCGTGCGTCGGACGCGGGCGTTTTGTGCCCGAACAGACCTGATAACGAGGGTTGGATCACCGCCGCCGCGCCGGGCGGCGGCGATCGGCTGGGTCATTCCAGCAAACGATCGATGATCCGCTCGATGTTGGGGACGTGTTCCTCGGCGAATCCACACGACTTGTCCCGGAGTTCACCCTCGCGATCGATGAAGAAGTTCGCGGGGGTACCGCGAACGCCCCAGTCTCCGCGCACGCGTTCGCCGTTGAGCGGAATGGTGTAGAGCAGGTCGTGTTTGCGCGCGAATCGCTTGAGGGAAGGCGGGGGCGGGCTTACTTATTCCGCAGGGTGCCGAAAGTAAGCCTGCGGCCTTCCCCTTCCCGCCGGACTGGTATTTCGGATTCGGGTGGAATGCCGAAGGCGACGGCGCGGGTCTGTGACGTCGGTGGGACGTCCCATGGCTGCGACGCGATTGCCCACGGTGCGACAATCCCGACACGTAAGTAAGCCTGACCCCCTTCTCCCCTCCTTCTCCCCCGCGCTCGGACGTACCCGAGAGCCGTCAACGACGATCCACAAGAGAAGCTCGGCGGTCTTGACACGCGGCTCTTGACACATACTACGCGGCGTAATATAATTCCTAGGCTATGTCGGATCGTCCTATTGCACTTCTGGAACTCGCCATCAGGGGACTGCTCTCGCAGCAGCCGCGATCCGGGTACGACCTGCTCAAGGTCTTCTCCGAGACAGCGATGGGCGGCTTCAGCAGCAGCCCCGGCGCGATCTACCCGGCCCTGAAGCGGCTCGAAAGAGCCGGGAGCATCACAGGTGATGTTGAGAATCGCGACACCCTGCGTCCCCGACAAGTCTACAGCCTCACCGCCGCGGGAGTGGAAACGCTCAAACGGCAGCTCCGGCAGTCGGTCACCCGAGATGACATCGTGCGGCACGCGGACGGCATCATGCTTCGATTCGCGTTTGCGGGTGAAGTTCTGGGGCCAGACGCGGCGATACGCATCCTTGAACAGTTTGCCCAGGAGATAGAGTGTTATTTGCCCGAACTCAAGGCCCAGTTGGCGGGCCTACCTAAGGAAGAGGCGCGGTACGGTGTTCATGCGCTTCAACATGGGATTGATATGTATTGCACCGATGCCCGGTGGGCACGGAGAGTTGTCAAGGAACTCAAACAGCGAGCGCCGGCGCGGCAAGCAAAGAGACGAACGGTCGCGACGGGCCAGCGCGAACGCTTAAGGCGAGGAGGACGTAGGCCATGAGATGTGAAGAGATTCGGATCGTTCTGGCGGTGTTCACGTTGGTTGCGGGGTTGGGTCATACGCCGGCAAGAGCCGACGAGCGTGGCTCTGGGCTGAAGTCGGTTCTTACTCGGGACTTCGGCCTGGGCAAGAAGCGGAGCCCCGGAACGCAGTACTTCGCAATGGAGACCTCATGGGTCAGCTTCGGACCGGACGGCAAGCGCGGCGAGGCGGAAACCTACCGCGCGAAGCTCAAGTGCGTCTCTCTTGCCAACGCCGCGGCAAGCTATCGGTACACGTGCACGCGGTTCATCTATGTCAAGCCGGACGGCACGCAGGTCACCATACCAGCCCTCGAGGGGTGGACGTATGCGTTCAAGACGACCGAAACTGGATTCGACGAGAACGGTTACGTGTTCGGCATCGATCACGCCAGGTTTCAGCATCTAACTGACGATAGCGGAACGCCCCTGGGACCGGACAAATCGTATCTCATGTACAATTCCTTCATAGATTTCCATGCTTTCTGCGACCACTTCGCCACGCCGGTCGTGGTGGGGCAAGGCATCCAGCACCTCACCCGGATCGGCCAGAGAATCGTGCACGCCTCGGCGCACTCCAAGGCGCCGGTGAACTTGGGCGGCAACATCAAGAAGGGTTCCTTTTTCAAGAACGGGGAGATTACGCTGACGCTGAAAGGGCTCAGCATCATCGATGATTCACCTTGTGCGATTGTAGGGTTTGACTCCGGTGAGTCCTCGTTCCATATGTTGATGGAGCCGACGCCGGGTTTGGAAGTCAAGAGCGTTGGCGCTTCGCACTACTTCGGGGACATTTATGTGGACCTGCGGTCGAAATGGCCGCGGAAAGTCGACATGGGTGAGTCGGTGATCTCGCAGACGAACGTGCCGATGCCGGGAACCGCCCCGCCGATGACCATAGACTCCATCCAGGAACGCAAGACCGTCATCGAAGCGGTGACAAAGGAGGTGTTCGAGAGAGACTAATGCGACGGGGGCGGGAAGGGGACGGAAGGGATGGCGGTGAGGGCCAATGCTGTTGACTTAGGCAGCATTCATTCTCTCCGCCCTTCCTTTGGTCCACTTGTTGATTTTCCGCTTGGTGACGCGCGGTGGTGACGGCCGTGGATTGTCGGGGCGGTAGTATTTGACCTTTCTGATCTGCGCCAGCAGCT
>JAJDDS010000487.1 GCA_029260195.1 Phycisphaerae bacterium | reverse complement strand
GCGCCCATGTTCAAGAAAGTCGCCCTCGAAATGGGTGGCAAGAACCCCAACATCGTGTTCGCCGACGCCGATCTCGATCTGGCGGTCGATGGTAGTTTGCGGGCGGCGTTCGCCAATCAGGGACAGGTCTGCCTCTGCGGGTCGCGACTGTTCGTTGAGCGTCTCGTGTATGACCAGTTCCTGGAGCGCTTCGCAAGCAAAGCCCGGGCGCTGAAGGTCGGCGATCCGCTCGAACCCGATACCGATCAGGGCGCGGTGGTGTCCAATCAGCACCTCGATAAAATCCAATCCTACATCGACCTCGTCGCGGGCGAAGGCGGCGAGGTCCTCGTCGGCGGTCAGTCCGCGCGGCCCCATGGCGATCGGTGCAAGGACGGGTTCTTCTTCTCCCCGACGGTCATCACCGGACTCGACGCCGCCGCCCGCGTCAATCGCGAGGAGATCTTCGGTCCGGTCGTCTCCGTCATACCGTTCGACGACGAGAACAGGGTCATCGAAGACGCCAACTGCACCGACTATGGCCTGTCCGCCTCGGTGTGGACGCGGGACGTATCGAAGGCCCATCGCGTGGCAGACCGGCTTGATGCCGGCACGGTTTGGATCAACTGCTGGATGGTACGGGATCTGCGGGTCCCGTTCGGCGGGATGAAAAACAGCGGCGTCGGCCGAGAAGGCGGCGCCGAGGCGCTCCGCTTCTACACCGAACCGAAGAACGTGTGTGTCCACATCGCGGGAGTTGATTGACATGACGGCGGACGCGACCGACGCCAAGAGCATGATGAGCCGAAACGCCCCCGAGCCGGTGGGGGCTTACCCGCACGCCAAGCGGGTCGGCAACCTGCTGTTCCTGTCCGGCGTCGGTCCGCGAGAGCGCGGATCGAAGAAGATCCCCGGCGTGACGCTCGACGACGATGGGAATATCGTCGCCTACGACATCGAAGCCCAGTGTCATTCGGTGTTCAAGAACGTCCGCTCCGTCGTCGAGGAAGCCGGATCGAGTTGGGAGAACATCGTCGACGTCACCGTCTTCCTGACCAACATGAAAGACGATTTCGCCGCGTACAATCGGCTCTACGCGGACTATTTCAAGACCAATCAGCCGGCCCGCACCACACTGGAAATCAACTGTCTGCCCACCCCCATCGCCATCGAACTGAAAGTCATCGCCACCATGCCGACCTGACCCGCGCAGCCGCGAGTCAGCGCGACACGGCGATGGGAAGGGGCGGCGGACATTGGGTGGATTGAATTCACTCTTGCATGAAGCTCCGTTCGCACGTGTTTCCACCGGTCGAGCACATTAGAACGCTCGTCATTACTGTATATTGGTGATCAAATTCAGTTCGAGCGGGATATTGGTCGCGACGATCGGGCCGGGAAACGTGTCCTTCTGCCATCCCGTCCCGCGCGTGATGTGCGTTTCCAGGTATATCGTTGGATACTGTTGCGACGACATCGGCGGCGGCGGCGGATTGCGACCGTTCATGTGTATCAGGGATGCGTGGCCGTCGACGAACGACGCGACGAAGTAGTACGGACGGCCATGCCACCCGCGCGCGATCCCCGGCTCGGCGAGTTGAAGGTGCCCCGTGCCGTAGTAGTGATCGTCGTCGGCGTATTCCTCTTGCATGTTGATGGACCAGGCGAATCGACCGGCGTTCTCGATATGGTAGTATGTGTTCGCGGCGCTCGGTATGAGCGTCAAGCTCCTCATGCAAGGCGCGGTCCCTCCGAGCCCGATGTCAACTCCCATGGACCCCCAATAGGTATTCGCGACATAACTCGTTCCGTAGTGATCGTAGGAACTCAAGCCGGACGCGGCGAACGCGGGGAAATGGTGTCCGGTGAAACCGCGATCGGACGGGCAGCGATACAGTGCGAGGTCCATCCCATAGTCTCCGATCCAGTTGGCTTGATTGGGACCGGGATCATCGACGTAGTCCACCATCCGCGACTTGAACACGACCTCGTTGAGCGGCCGCGTCGCCGGTCCGCGCCCGTCTTGCGTTCCCCAGATTGACGAGGTCTGGTCCGCGCCCAACGTCGGCTCGCCGACGCCCGACTTACCGCCCCAGTCGTACGCGCCGATGTCGGAGAGCACCACGCCGGTCAGTCGGTGAATGGGCACCGCTTGCTCACCGCGGTCGGCGGTGGCGTACGTCAGACTGGCCGTCGCGATCGCTTTCGCGTTCGCCAGACAAGCCACCACCCGCGCCTGCCTGCGGGCGCTCTTCAGCGAGGGCAGCAGAATACCCACCAGCAGCGCGATGATCGCCACCACCACCACCAGCTCGATCAGCGTGAATCCGGACTCCCCTGGTCCGGCCCGCTCGTACCTGCACGATACTCTCATCGTCATACTCCGCACGAGAACCGGGGACGACCGGACGAATCGCGGCCGGTCGTCCCCTTCGGCGAGATCAGCTCACGTGACTTGTCACGCTGTCTCGACGTTGTCCATCATGGACAGGTATTCCCCGCGCAGCATTGCCACGACGACGATTGAGGACATCCTCCGGCGCACCCGGGAAACCCGCTCGCGTGCCAGCAACACGCATCCAACGTGTTGCAGCAGTAGCTCTTGGTTACCAAACCCCAGCAAGCGGGATTTCCTGTTCCGCACGGCCCGCCCCCGTGGACGAAACAGCAGTGCTCCACGGCGGGAATGCCGCACTGTCCGACCGCCGGGTCAGCCATGATCGGTCCCAAGGGCTCACCGAGCCCGACGCCGCTCGGATCCACGAGCCTGAGTTCGCCCGATCGAGTCGTCAGCGTGCTGCCCGACCGAACGTAGAGGTTGGCGTACTCCAGGCGCGGTCTGTCGTCGGTGGGAACGTCGGGATGGGTGATGATCAGCGCCACGTCCCCGGGTTCCAGTCGGAACGACCCGCGCACCAGCGTCAGCGGCGCGTCTCCGGAGGCCGCGCACGTTCCAGCGACGAGCGCCCGGCCGCTCAGGTCCACGACCTCGCTTCCGGCATTGCGGACGTGCATCATGTAGATGACCGTCTCGTACGTCCCCGCCCACTCGACGATCAGTTGCGCCCGCCCCTTGGACGTCTCCGTGTCGCCCCGCGCGACCTCCTGTCCCCGTTCGGCTGCAACGCGCTCGACTTGCGTTACCGCTTGGACGGCCGGCGCGGCGCGCTGTGCGTCATCCGCAAACACGACCCCGTTGCCCCCCCCCTGCCCAGATTAACAGGGCAAGGGCTACACCTGTGTGCCTGTACATGGTCGAACTCCTTTTTGAAATGACCGATCTGACGTGACTCACGCTACGCACCTCGCGTGAAGAGAGAACACCGGGTCGACGGCTTCGAGGGGTTGGGCAACGCAAGCGACGGGTGAAGAGATGATGGGCCGCACGCATCGCGGAACGCCATCCGCACGCTGTCGAGGCCGTTGTCGGGTAGCCATTATAGAGGACCCGGGGACGGGGCGTCAACCGGAAACGCGCAATGCCTGCCCTTTTCGCCGAAAACCGTCACTGGATTGAGCGCGATCGGACCTATCCGTGGGCGGGATGCTCCGTGCGTCCGCACACGAATCCCACGCAACTAGTGCCGTTTCCACAAAGGTCCATCGACATTTGTGTCGGCGCCGCACACGGGTGCCATGGCCAAGCGCAGCGCGGCCATGCAATCAGCGGTCGGAGGCATGCCCGCGCCTTCGGCTTGGGCATGGCACCCAGAACTCGAATGACCTTATTAGAAGCGGTACTAGGACGCGGACCGCGCGGCGGCGCGGCGGCGGTCGGGCCGGGGGGGGCGCTGGCCCATGCCGTGGGTCGCCCACTGCAGCAGCTCCTTGACGTTCGCGCCCTTGCCCTGCATCAGAATGCCCACACGAAAGATGCGTCCCGCAAGCGCGACGCAGACGACGGCGGTCAGCAGAACCAGCATCAATCCGACGATCGGCTGCCAGATCGGAACCGGAGTGGGCAATCCCTGGCGCAGGATCATGAGCATTGGCGTCGCCGGTGGGAAGAACGATATCCACGTCGAGAACGTACTGTTGGGCTCGAGCATCACCGGCCGAATCACAAACAGCGGCACGCATGCGATCAGCGAGGCCGGCGCCATCAGGTTTTGTGCGTCTTTCATGTCGTTGCAGGCTGCGCCGATGGCAGCGTAGAGCGATCCGAACATCAGGATTGCCCCCGCTTGATACAATATGAACCAGTTGATGAGGTGATGCGGGATGGTGTTTCCGTATCCGCAGGCGCTGGCTGCGATGAATCCGGCGACGATGTAAATCGTTACGATCCCCAGAGACACCCCGACCATGCCGAGGATCTTGCCCATCATGAACTGAAACGCGGTGACGGTTCCGAGCAAAACCTCCGCGCTGCGCTGCATCTTCTCCTCGAGCACGCTGTAGGTCAGCGGGATCGCGCCGACCAGGATGACCAGAAACATGAGCAGCGCCAATCCGACCCCCGCGGCGATATTGATGTAGTGCTCGTGTTCCCGTCCGGCGTTGACGACGCCATCCCGGCCACGGACGTACAGCGGACGCTCGCCCATCCGAAGGCGCCGCGTCGCCCAGTCCACGGTCTCCGCCGCCAGCCCGGCCTGTCTAACGCGCCAGTCGCGCACGCAGTCATTGACCCGCCGGTTGAACCAGATCGGAAACTCCCGGTACATCGGGTTGTTCGAATGGTAGAAAACGTACTCCAGCCCATCGTCCTCTTCCCCCGCCCGCAATGCGGACGGGTCGATTTCCACAAACGCGGTCAATTCCCCCGCACGCACGCGGTCGGAGAGCTCCGCCCGCAGGTCGTTAATGTCACGTCCGGCGGGAGACGCTTCGTGCAGAGCGAATCGTGGCTTGTGCTGGGTCTCGCTGGGGTCGCCGGTGACGGGATCGGCGAGCGCCTCAGTTCGGTTGTACTCGTGTGCGGCTGCGGCAAGGTCCGCGAAGAGAACGCCCGTCCGGTCGATGACCGCCACGGTCTTGTCATCGACGTTGACCTGGTCCTTGAACACGAGCGCCGCCACGAGTCCCGCCGAACCCATCAGCGGCATGATCAACAGACTCACCGCAAACGTCTTGGTGTGAACGGCAGCTTGAAACTCGCGGACGGCGATGACCAGCGTCTTACGCATTGCGTCGCTCCTCTGATACCGGGGCGGCGATTCGGACGAAAATGTCGTGCAGCGAGGGGCTGCAGATCTCGAAATGATGTACCGACCCGCGTTCCATGAGCGCTTCGAGAACTCGTCTCGGTTGATATCCTGGCGTCATCCGCAACTCCCGAAGCTGTCCGTACTCGCTCACCTGCACGACGCCGGGGAGGTCGCTCAGCACCGCATCGGTATCGTGCAACCGAACGCGAATCGTGTCGCTGCCGTAATCCCGCTGTATCGACGCCAGCGTGCCGTCGAGTACTTTTCGCCCGCGGTGCATCATGACGATCTCGTCGCACAGCTTCTCGGCGGTGTGCATGTCGTGCGTCGAGTAGACGATGGTCGTCCCCGACCGTTTCAAATCGAGCATCGCCGAGCGTACGACGTCCGCGTTCACCGGATCGAGCCCGGAGAACGGCTCGTCGAGAATCAGCAGTTGCGGTTGATTGATCGTCGCGGTGATGAACTGGACCTTTTGCGCCATTCCCTTGGACAACGCTTCGACACGTTTCTGGGCGGCGTCACCAAGGCCCATCCGTTCCAGCCATCTCCGGGCCACGCCCGCGATATCGGCGCACCCCTTGAGTTCCGCGTAGAAGCGCAGGACGTCTATGACTTTCATTCGTTTGTACAGGCCCCGCTCTTCGGGAAGGTACCCCACGCTGTCGGGCGGCGCGTGCAGATCGTCGTGCCCCAACACGCGGATAATCCCAGCCCCCTCGTCGGGCTGATAGATGCGCATCAGCATACGCAGCGTCGTGGTCTTGCCCGACCCGTTGGGTCCGATGAAGCCGCAGATCGTGCGCTCCGCCACACTCAGCGACAGGTCGTCCACGGCGACCGTGGATCCGAACGTCTTGGTGACGCTGCGGACCTCGACCGCGTGACGCCGATACTCCGCCTCACGCGCAGTGACGGCGGGCGACGGCTGTGTGTTAATCGTGGGCGCGGTGGAAGTTGTCACCATCGGCACCTTGGCGCAGAGACTTATCGGACTGAAGGCGGACGCTGTTCCCGCGGGAACCTGTAAGTGAATTCGACGAGTGCGGACCCGGTCATGATTAAGAAATGGACTGTCTGTCGTCGTCGACGCCTTATCGGAAGTAGTGGGGCGGAGCCGCCTTACGCGGTGTGGGCTATGTGTCGGCGGACGGGTCATCGGCGCTGTCGCCGAACGTTTCCTGGATCATCTCGATCTCTTCGCGCGCGTTGACGAATGCGGCGACAACGCCAGGATCGAAGTGCGTCCCACCCTCCTCGACGATGATTTTGTACGCCCTGTCCGTGTCAAACGGTGGTGTGTAGCAGCGGCGCGAGGTCAAGGCGTCGAACACGTCGGCCACAGCCGTGATCCGTCCCTCGATCGGGATGTCCTCGCCGGACTATCCGCGGGGATAGCCGTTCCCGTCCCAACGCTCGTGATG
>JAJDDS010000486.1 GCA_029260195.1 Phycisphaerae bacterium | reverse complement strand
GGAGGGTATTGTGCCCCAGACAACCGTGTTTATCAATCTTGACGCCGGAGAGGGCAGAATTTGGAGACCAAGGTCTCCGAAACACCGGAGCGCACGGAGAATCAGCGCCCATGGCGCGCGTCCATCACCCGGCGGGGATGGCGCTATCCCCCTCGTGCCGAGATGGGATCACCCCCGCGGGACCCCGCCATCCGCATGTCGTATTACGGGTTGGTGGCGGGGCGAACGGGAGTGGCGAGGCTGAGGGAGGCGGGTCCGCCGCGGCGCTGGTATTCGGCATCAAGCATCTCGACGGTGATCGAGGTGAGATTCACGCGGTCCTTCGCGTAGATAACGCTGCGGAGAAGTATCTGCTGCTTGAACGCGACGGAATCCGGGGCGTCATCTTCGATATCGTTGTACGTCAGGACGAGGTCGATGCCGCGTTGTTCGGAGATACGAGCGATGACGGTCTGCACGTCGTTGTAGATGGAGCGGAGCCAGTCTTTGTGGCGCTGCTTGAGGCGGCGCTGCTGGATTTCGAGCCAGGCTTGGAATTCGACCTCGGCTTGGATGAGTGCCTCCTCGCGCGTCGCAAAATCGGCGGATCCAGGTTTGATGTCCATGATCGCCTTGCGCTGAAGGTCGATGTCGTCACGCTTCTTCTCGGCTTGCGCGGAGATGATCTGCCGCTGTTCGTCAAACATCTGCTCGAGATCGCGAGTCATCTGATAGCGTTCGAAGATGTTGGTCAGGTTGACGACGGCGATGTTCGAGGCTGCCTTCCCACCGCCGGATTGGGCGACGGCGACAGACATGAGAACCGAGCAGGCGGTGGCGATCATGGACACTTTGAATCTCCTTCGACATATTCGGCGCCGCAGGCGCCGGTGACGATCCCGTTGGTTGATCCGTATTCTGCGTGAATTCGACGACCTCGACAATGGGTGTCGTGCGAGACCGCTGTCAGAAGCTGCCACCGATGAAAAAGCTGAAGGTACGTTCCTCGTCGTCACCGTCGCGGAGAAGCGGGACGGCGAAGTCGATCTCGATTGGCAGAGGTCCGCCGAAGAAATCGACGTTAAGCCGGACTCCGGCACCAATGGACGCCCGCCAGGTGGTCAAGCCAAACTCCTCCTCGACCGTGCCCTGATCGAGGAAGACGACGCCGCGCATAATCTCCCCAGCCAGCGGGAAGGAATACTCCGTAAGCCACTCGACTAGGAACTCGCCGCCGATGGGATCGTCGGTGAGGCCACCGTGCGGGCCGACACCGCGGAAGTCGAAGCCGCGTACCGAGCCAAGTCCCCCAGCGTAGAAGCGCTCGAAGATGGGCGCGTCGCCAATGATGAAGCCGGTGTTAACCTTGAGTGAGAGCACGGATTTTCGATCGCGTGCGTCGGTAAACAGATTGAAATGCCTGGTGTAACCCGCACGCAGCTTGCCGAAATTGAAATCGCCAACGAACTGCTCGTAGCTTAACGACCAGCGATCCCCCTGCGTGGGCAGGAATCGGCTATCGGTCGTGTCGCGGACCAGCGTACCCTTGGCGGACGCCATGATGTGCGTTCCGCGGGCATCGCGGGCGCTACGGTCTGTGAACAGATCGACGTCGTCGACATCGACGGATTCGGCGCGGAATGCCAACTCACCATACCAGTCCTCGAACCACCGTCGCGAACCGAGGCCGTCGACGAGGCGCTTGCCGAAGCTAACACTCCCACCGGTCCGCCGCTCGTCATACCCCTCACGGAATCGCGTGAAGTGGTAGAGGCTGACGTCGAAACGAAGGGGTTTGTCAAAGAGGTACGGCTCCGTGAAATCCATCCGGAAACGATTGAGGTCGGTTCCCGGCTGCAGCTCGAGTCGCATGCGCTGACCAGCGCCGCGAAACGAGCGAAAGCGGATGAACTCAGAAAAACTTCGGGGCGCGTCGAAGATGTTGAAGTTCTTGATGTCGAGAAGAATGCTCCCGACGAGCCCGCTGTTGCTGGTGACGCCAAAGCCGAAAACCAGATCGTTGCGTCGCTCACTCTCCCGAATGTCGACGAGAACATCGCGAACCCCGGGTTCTCCGCCGACCGGTATCACCGAGGCACGATCGAAAATCTCGGTGGCACGGAGCTGGTCCTCAGCCTTCTTGGCAAGCGTGAGGTTGAAGACATCGCCTGGAAATAAGCCGACGGCGCGACGAACCACCTTGTCCTGCGTGGTTTCGTTACCGCGGACGACCACGCGCCCTACCTCAACACGCTCGCCCTCGACGATCTCGAACGTGACGATAACAAAGCCGGGCGCGTCCGCAAAAACGCGCACGACGCGGACCCCCGCGTAGATGTAGCCACGCTCACCGTACGCAATCTGCAGCGCCGAGGCGTCGGAATCGAGGCGTTGCTGCTTCACGATGTGGCGGGGCTGGGAGTCGATGATGCTTAGGACGTCGTCGTCGCTGAGCACCGAGTTTCCCTGAATGTGGACCGACTCGATGACATAAGGTTGTCCCTCGACAATAGTAAACACGACGTGCAAATCGCCGGGACCAGAACCGGGATCGACGCGGTAGCTCACGCGGGCGTCGAGGTAGCCCTCCTGGCGGTAGAAGCGCTGCAAGTCCGTGGCATCGTCCTCGGCGGTCCGCGGATCGAACGCACCGGACCGGATGACCCAGAGGGCGGTCTTTGTGCGAATCTGCTTGCGAAGGCTGCGCTCTTCGAACGCCGCATTTCCTTCAAACACGATCTTCTTCACGCGGACGGCTTGGCCCTCTTCAATGATGTACACGATCTCGCCGGTCGCGCGGGCGGCGGCCTCGTCGACGGTGACGGTGGCGTAGCCATGTCCGTCTTCGTGGTAGGCGAGGAGAATGTTGTCGCGGCCTTCGCGGACGGCGAAGAGATCGAACGGTTCGTCTGGTTTAGTGGGGACCTTCTCAGCCAGCGCTTTGTCGGAAAAGGCCCGATTGCCTTCGAACCGGATGCTCGTCACGGTGGGACGCTCGACGAGATTGAAGGTGACAGTCACGCGGTCTTGACCATCCGGGGCGGCGGTCTCGGCGCGAACGGTCAGGAACTTTCCAGTGCGGAGCAGGCGAACGACATCATTGTCGATGGCGTCGCTGTCCACCGGGTCGCCGGTGCGAACTTTGATGAGACTCAGAAGGTAGGCGTCGGTCGCCCGGGCTGCGCCGTCGAAACGAACGTCGCCGACGACCGCCCCGGCGTCCTGCGCCATAGCCTCAACCGCGGTACCGCAAACGAGCACCAAGCAAAGCATCATCACAACGCTCGTACGATTCCACCAACGTGTCGGAGGGAGATTGCTGAACAACTCGTGTCGATCGCTCGTTAAATGAATCGTTGATTCGGGCTCAACCGCGCTGGGCGGATCATAACTCCGCGCGAAGCGGACGGCAATTTTGAAAATGGGCGCGCCCCGACGAGGAAACTCACAGGGTACGCAGAAAACCGATGGGTGTGCAACGTTTTGCCTGGCAGCCAATGTTGCTCGTCGTGAGCACCGCCGGATCACCAACGCGTGCTGTGCTATGGAAGCTCCTCTCGTGATGCGAGAACGCCCCTTCCTGCCGGATCCGCACGCTTGATTTCCAGACCCATTTCACCGAGCGAGTACTCGACATCTCCAGGAGGAGCCACGCGCCGGACGACAGCGCGTCCACTCATCGCGTTGGAGTCGGACGAACTGTGAGCTTGCCCCCCCCCTCGCCACCACCATCCACCGACAAACGAAGACCCCCGCCCGCGTCGCCCCGAGCAGCTTCGCACTGACCACGAACTCGCGATGATCGGCCCCTGCTAGCCCCAGCGTCCGCTCACGGACGGTTTCCGCCGGCTTCTCAATGAAACCGTCGTCGAACAGATGACGCAGGAAATCCTAGTCGCTGATGCGCGCCAGAAAGCTCTTGTCTCCCGGCGGATCGGGGCCAACATCAATCGTCTGAATGGCATCGAGATCCGGTTCGAATGCGATGGTCGAGTCCGCGTCCGGCGCGGAAAAACCCGTACGTGACGTGCAACGTTGCGCATACGCCAGCGCAGCACGGAATCGCAAGGTCGGATGACCGAACGGACGAAACGTAACCCCATGCCTTCTAAGCGCTTGCGACGACTGGAGCCGATCGGGATCGAACCGACGACCTCCTGGTTGCAAACCAGGCGCTCTCCCAGCTGAGCTACGGCCCCGGGTGTGCGCGTCGAGAGGCGGAATCGGGCGCGTGATCAGCCGCGAGCGGCTTCGTGAGTCCACTTCGCCATTGGGCCCACCAGGACTCGAACCTGGGACCTCGTCGTTATCAGCGACGCGCTCTAGCCAACTGAGCTATGAGCCCTTGAAAATCGGACACGGTACTGTATGCGCGTGCGTCGCGGTGTCAACGACCCGACGCGACAGAAGCCGCCAAGCGCATCCACACCGCCCGCACCCCCCACCGCCTTCACGGCGGCGTCGCATCCGACGGTGGTGGGCAGCTGCCGTGCGTCCGCAACCCGCATACGTCTGTGGAAGACGCGCTCGCGATGGATCAGAAGTCGACGATCCGCGTCACCGCAACCGTACACGAACCTCTCAAGACCGGTTTTTCGGTCAGATTGGATTCACGCCAAGCCACCCCATCTTACCACGAAGCTCGGCATATCACGCCGCGACGTCGGCAAAAGCTGTACGGTCTATGTTCGCTATAACACGCTTCTTGATATGACAGTTGCGTCAACTCACGGGCGACATGTAGCGTAAATCACCTATACGAAAAATATTGCGTAGTCCACGCAATTTGCCTTGCTTACCTAATCGACCCAAGGTAACTTACCGCTCCGCTCATGGTGGCGTATGTCAAGGAGGACACAAAATGGAGACGCGACGCGTGACAAAAAAACAACAACCGATCGAAAAGGTATGGTCCACGTATCTCCGCAAGCACGATGTCGAGGTGCGGAACAAGCTGGTTGTGCATTACAGCCAGCTCGTTCACACCCACGCGGCGCGCTTGTCCAGAAAGCTGCCCGCCCAAATCTCGTACGACGAGATCTGCAGCGCGGCTTTCGATGGGCTCATCGAGGCGGTCGAAGCCTACGATCCCATGCACAAAGCCAAGTTCGAAACATTCTGTCAACAACGCATCAGCGGCGCCGTAATGGATTGGCTTCGGGGGCTCGATCCGCAAAGCCGCACCGTTCGGACATTTGAGAAGAAACGTCTTCAAGCTCGGGAAATGCTCGACGCCGAAAACGGTCACCCTCCGGACCACCAGCAGATCGCCAACCGCATGGGCGTAACGCTGACGCGATACGATCAACTCTGCCGTTTGTCCCAATTGGGCAAGGAAGTCCACTTCAGCGCGATGGAACCCCAGTCGGATCGAAACGGACGCGGGCCGGCGCGTAGCTGGGATGTCGGCGACAAACGCTCGATAGACCCGTCCACCACCATGTCTCGCGAAATGCTCACCGAGTACATCACGCGCGGGCTTTCACGCGAGGAGCGGCTCGTCCTGGTGCTCTATTACTATGAGGAACTCACGATGTCGGAGATCGGGTCGGTGCTCAAGCTCTCCGAATCCCGCGTCAGCCAGATTCACAAGGACATCTTACAGCGACTTCGCCAGCGGTTCGGCAAGAGTCTCTGCGAAGAA
>JAJDDS010000485.1 GCA_029260195.1 Phycisphaerae bacterium | reverse complement strand
CCGAGGTCGTCGATGGCTTGATTCCACGTGCCGGCGGCGATCGTGATGATCTCCGCCTGTTCGGAGCAGAGGGAGCCGTTCACAAATACCGCACCCACGAGCGTCGCGTTGACGCGGACGTGGATGAACTCTTCGGCCTCGTCGAGGTCGCCGAGCGCGTCCACGCGGAACGACACCGGGCCAACCGCGAACGGCACGGTACCGAGTTGATAGAGGAAGGACTGCGCGCCGACAGGGGAGAACTGGTCCGACTCGGCCTGGAACGCTCCGCCGCAGATCTGCCCGTCAGCGCCCGCCGTGCAGCAGGCCTGTGCATCCCATTCACACGTATCGTCGATCCCGTTCTGGTTGCAGTCCACTGCCCGAACCGGCGCGGCAACCAGCATAACCGTCAGAACCAGCGCCGAAGCCAATATCGTGCGATCCAACATACGAATCTCCTTCGTCGTAAGCAATCAGAGTTACCGGATCAACTTCGCTTCAACCACAAGCACGTCAAGAGAGGGCAGCATAGTGCAGGAACGGTCGAACCGTACGCCCGAAACATCCCCGGCCCCCACAAGGCCGCACCACGAAAACGAGGTTGCTGCCTGCCACCTGGGCCGTACCACGTCCCATAACGATAATCACCGGCGGTTTGTTAGGCAAGAAAAATAAGATTGCCCACGGAATCCCGGGGAAGGCGGCGCAGACCTTGTCGGAGACTTGGACGTCATCGCGGTAGCTGCACGCCATTCGCTTGATCATTTTGGTCTGTTTGGCGATCCGCTTCGGCAGATGGGTTTGCAGTGACTGACGAGCGTGAGTGAGAACGGCGTCGTGGCGGCAGCCCCCAACTGTCATGGCTGTTCATCCCGAATCGCCTGTCGGCAGGTGACTCCTCAGCCGCGCGCCACGGCTCGGACACGAGCAGTGCTAAGATAGGCAAACCTACGACATCGGCCTCGCACCGCCATGTCATAGTTGCCCCCCTGTTTGTTCCGAACTGCTTGTCAGCAAAGGGCTCAGCGCGTGGTCTGTCGCGGCCCTCGTCCGTCGCCCCTCCCCGATCCCTCGTGCGTGCTGTCCATCAATCGCCGACTGTGCCGGCGTATTCGAGCCCGTCGTGGCGCTGTCGACCTGTGATTCGGAGGTCTCCGGACCAGGATGGGGGTGGGGCGACCTCATGCTCGACACGCGGGAGGCCACAAGTTAAGTGCCTTTATCGGGAATCCACCTAACCCGTTGCCAATTCAAACCTTACGGATTGCGGCAGCCTCGGAGATTGCCGCCGAAACCGTGACAAGTGTCAACCGAGTGTCCACCGCGCGGACACCACAGGTTCATGGGGCCCTCTCAGGCACGTACGCGCTTCAGCAATGGTGGAGCATCACCTCTCCCGGCGTCGAACGCCTTCCGCGTGAAATCCATCGTTGCGGGAGTCCTCCCGACAGGATTGCTGCCGCCTCCCCGATGATCGCCATCCGCCTGTTACCTCATGGGAAGCCAATGCCCCCGAAGTGGCCAATCAAGAACGGCAGCAAGTGCTCCGCAGCGCGCGACGACGATCAACGCTTCGTCTCTGCGTGGAACTTGCCACACCGATCCTGGACGAACCGATGGAAATCAATAGCTTCGAGGGTTTGATTCGATCGCTCGTGGAAGTGAGGTCCCGGCGTACCGGGCAGCCCGGCGAACGGAACCCAAGCGTCCCCCCGCTTTCCGCGATTCCGATTCCCCATCGCCGATTCATCCACAAAGTGCCGACAATCGACGACCTTCGCCACGGACTCGCAGGGGCGTTGCGGTTTTCTCCCTTCAATTGACAGTGAATACCTGACAGCGCGGGATCCGTGAGGTACATACCAAATAGGCACATCAGCCAATGTGGTCGAATCGGAAATCTCGGACAACTCAGCGAGGCGACCGGCTATGAACAGCATCCCGCAATTCCGACCCGTCGAATCCCAATTCACGCCGCGCGCACACACGGCGGCATCCCATGATGAAGTCGCGTCCGCTGCGGCGGCCGACCCCCCGGTCGGCCGCCCATTCACGGGAGAGCGCTTCACTGGAAAAACGGCACGCGCCGCCGCGGGCGTTCGTCACTTCCATTGCGGGCTTCTATGTCTTCTCCTGGCAACAGCAACCTACGCCGATCCCGAAGGCGGAGACCAGGACCTGCTGGTACTTTTTGGTGCGCCACCGTGGCCAACCGGAAATGGCGGTCTGATCGTATTCTCCACGCTCGGTGAAAACCGCACTGCCGACGACTTCATATTCAATGATGAAGTCCCCTTGGTCGCCGTCGACATCTTCTTCGTCGATTCCGATTTCACCGGCGACCCCAGCAACCCCGGTAGCGATTTCTTTCTCTGGATGTGGCAGGACGATGGCTCGGGGCTGCGACCGGTCGATCCGCCGATTTGGGTCTCCGGACCGCACGAGCCCAACGACGGCGTCCTCACCGTCACCGCCGAGGACACCGACATCGGCGGCCCGGACTCTGTCCTCAGAGCCCGTTTCAACTTTGGCTACGAGTTCTTCATCACCGAAGCCGGACACAAGTACTGGATCGGCATGGCCGCACACCCAGCGGATCCGGACACGGAGTTCGGTATCGTCACGTCTTTCCAGCCCCACCAGACATTCGAGGCGATGGTCCAGGATTGCGGTGGAGGTTGGGGACCGATCTGCGCGAGCGATCCGCCGCCACCAATCGGCGGCGTGGATGCGGACATGGCGTTCACCCTGCTTACGTTCGCCCCGTTCGGCGGCACGACCGTCCTGTCCATCGACGGCGAGTCGACCGGCGACGGCTGCCCTGGCGGCTGTTGCGTGCGCGTCACACCCACCACCGCTCCGATCAACGAGTGTAACGGCGGCGATTGCCCCACTGATCCCTTCTACGGCCCTGACTGCTTCGCCGAGGTTGCCGCCCCCGAAGAACTTGCCGCCGAGCTACTAGCACTCGCACTCAAGCTCGCTTTCGACAACAACGCCGGCTGCAAAAGCGACGCCTTCACCACCGAATCCATTGGCCCGCGTCTTATCTTCACCGCCGACGCAGGCTTCGCGCCAAAGCTCTGCATCTCGGTCAACGGCCAGAACATCGGCATCGTCGGCGATCCCACCGGCGGTGACGAAAGCTGCACCGTCGATGGCTGCGGATATGGTTTCCAATCCGGCCCCACCGTGACGCTGCCTCCCATTCCCGCCGGCACCGACGGATTCTCGGTTGGTCGCGGAGATTGCTCGCTCCCGCTCGGCGACGACGACGGCACGTGGATTGACTTGGATGTCCCCGGTTCGCTTTTCGACCGCTCCGGACTTCCCCCAGCAAACCCCGTGAACCAGCGCCTCCGGCTCACCGGCGTCGCCCGGGGATTCGCCCTCGAAGACGCCGAGTTCATCGCCCGCAGAACAGGCGACTTCATCTTCGGGCGCTGCTCCGGCGACTTCAGCCGACCCGGCGACCAGGGCACTACTTCCTCGCCCGACGGCGTCGTTGACGACCACGATGTCGACGCCTTCGACGCCAACTGCGCCGGACACTCCGAGCCCTTCGACGGCGACTGCGACATCTTCGATTACAACGGCGACGACGTGCTCGACGTCCACGACCGCGACGTCATTATCTGTCTCGTCGCCACCGGTGACAACGTGGAATGCTGCCCCAACCGCGTCGACCCCCTCACCGGCGGACCCGACCTGCCGCAGGACGCATCCAACGCCGTCTGGCTGGACACGCTCCGGATGCGCCTGCGTAACTGCGAACCCCTGTCCATCACGCGCGTCGGCCTGTCCCAGCCCGAACAATGGACAGTCGACATGTACCTTTCCCTCGCCGACCCGATCGTAGGCGCGTCCGACATCCCCCCATGCGAACCCGGGGACGACGAAGGTTCGAACGGCAACGACATCCTCCAAAATGCCAACGACCTGGGCCTACTCTCCGAA